>NZ_DATJCY010000253.1:0-26236 GCF_035577925.1 Gelidibacter sp.
TCCGTTTCTCTCGGAAACATTATTGAAGCTTATGGCAATGCCGGAAGTGCTGGCAGAGTACAAGAATTTGTTAATGATGCGGAAGAACTGGAACTTGAAAAGAATTATGGTTCGCAAGCCGATAAATTACATACAGCATTGCATGAAGTGATTGGTCATGCGTCCGGTCAGTTGAATCCTGGCGTTGGCGAAACTAAAGAAACACTTAAAAATTATGCATCCACTTTAGAGGAAGGCCGTGCAGATTTGGTAGGACTGTATTATTTGTACAATCCAAAACTACAGGAGCTTGGTTTGGTTGACGATTGGAAAAAAACTGGAATGGCTGCTTATGACCGTTACATTCGCAACGGTTTAATGATGCAATTGATTCGATTGAATTTAGGTGATGACGTGGTGCAAGCGCACATGAGAAACCGAATGTGGGTGAGTGCTTGGGTTTTTGATAAAGGTCAGAAAGATAATGTTATCGAAAAAATTACACGTGATGGAAAAACATACTACAATATTAACGATTATGAAAAACTACATGATCTTTTTGGCCAATTGTTACGTGAAACTCAACGTATCAAGTCAGAAGGCGATTATAAGGCGGTAGAAACTTTAGTAGAAACTTACGGCGTTAAAGTGGATCAAGATCTTCACAGAGAAATTTTGAAAAGAAACGAGCAATTTCCTGATGCACCATACAGCGGATTTGTAAATCCTGTTTTGGTGCCAGAATTGGATGCAAATGGTGAGATAACCGCTGTAAAGGTAACCCAACCAGAATCGTTTCCGGCTCAGATGTTGGAGTACGGTAAAACTTATAGTTTTTTGAAGGAAGAGAATTAACTGAATAAAGTTAATTCTAAAAGCAAATAAAAGCAGGATGTTCTAAAATGTCTTGCTTTTGTTTTATAAACCTATTTCAAAAGATCTGGGAATATTAAGCAAATAAGGATTTAGCAGCAGTAATCATTATAATAAAAGCAATAAATGCAACAAGGATCCAGATGCTTCCTTTGTAGTATTTTTGGTGAAGTTTTAAATCTTTACGATACGTATAAACAATAACGACAATAAAAACCGTCGCAAACAAAATCGCAAAAACTATTTGGCCGTTTGATAACATATAATAATTTTTGTGCAAAATTACTGAAACCTTTTAGAACCTGTACAAGTTATTCTTAAAATGGTAAATTACCATGTGTGTTTTTTAAATCTTATCATTACAGCTGTTTTCTATATTCGCTAGATTACTTTTTTTTGATTATTCCTGAAGATAAAAATGACTAGGAAAGATGAAAAATATGTTAATCAATTTGGTGTTTGGTGCATGTGTAAAATATTATTTTGAAAAATGCTTTTTTAACAGAGGTCATATTATTTATCAGTCTATCAAACTCATGCATTTGAGACATTGATTTTCAAAGATCCAATAGATAAGTTAAATTAAAATTAGTGGATGATGTAGTTTGTGATTCGGTTGATTGTTTTTTAAAATTAAAAAACCAGTATATAAATTTAATTATTATGAAGAAAAAAATAGAGGCTGTTAAAGCCTTTCATTCGGCTTTTAAACTTGATTATAGGGAAACTCCAAAAGCCGATTTGGGCATAAATAAAAACATGCTCCGTTACAAGTTAATGAGAGAGGAGAATGAGGAATATTTGGAAGCTGCAAATGCCAATGATTTGGTGGAGGTGGCCGATGCGTTGGGGGATATGCTTTATATATTGTGCGGCACCATTATAGAACATGGCATGCAGCATAAAATTGATGAGGTTTTTGACGAAATCCAGAAGAGTAATATGAGCAAATTGGGAGAAGATGGCGAACCTATTTATCGCGAGGACGGAAAAGTCCTTAAAGGACCAAATTACTTTATGCCAAATATTTCTAAAATATTGAATTCTTAGAACTTATAGTTATCAAATAAAAAAATTCCAAATCCCAAGTGAAACTTACAGGGATTTGGAATTTTGATTTATGGATTGCGTAAAAATTACACTTCAAATCTCCAGCCATGTTTATCCTCGGCCAAGTTGTGCTGAATGTTTAGCATTTTGTCTTTTAGCAGTTCAGCGTATGAATTTTCAATGTTTGGTAATTCAAAAAGCTCCTCGATATGTTCAAAAGCTGAAAACGGACTAATAATAGCAGCAGTTCCTGCTCCAAAAACTTCTTTTAAAGTGCCATTTTTAGAAGCTTCCTTAATTTCGGTAACGGTTATGGATCTCACTTCTACCTTAATGTTATTATCTTCAGCCAATTGAATAAGACTTTTTCTGGTGATGCCATCCAAGATTCTATCACTGATTGGAGCCGTAATTAAGGTGTCATTTATTCTGAAGAAAACGTTCATTGTCCCAGCTTCTTCAAGTTTTTGATGAGTGTCCGCATCAGTCCAAATAACTTGCTGGAAACCTTTTTTCTGAGCTAAAATTGTTGGGTAAAACTGTGCTGCGTAGTTACCTGCTGCTTTTGCAAAACCTACACCGCCATTGGCAGATCTACTGTATTTTTCAGCAACCAATACACGAATTTTTTCGGTATAATAAGCACTCGCTGGCGAGCAAATAATCATAAATCTATAATTATTTGAAGGTGACGCTGAGATTGCTGAATCTGTTGCAATAATAAAAGGTCGGATGTAGAGTGAATTGCCTTTTCCTGGCTTGATCCAATCACTGTCCAATTTGAGCAAGTTAGTTAGTCCTTCAAAAAAGTATTCTTTTGGAAATGCTGGCATTGCCAAACGTGCTGCAGATTTGTTGATTCGGTTAAAATTGTCTTCTGGCCTAAACATCCAAACTTTTCCATTATCGTCTTTGTAAGCTTTCATTCCTTCAAAAACCGCCTGGCCATAATGGAATACCCTTGCCGAAGGATCCATGGACATGGCTTGATAAGGTATAATTTTTGGCGTTTGCCATTCATTGTTTTCAAAATCACATATAAACATATGGTCAGTAAATATCCTGCCAAATATTAAATTATTAAAATCTACATCGTTAATTTTTGTAGTATCAGATTTTACGATATCGATTGCGTTTGAGCCTTGTTTTGTCATGTTGTCTTGTTTAATTTTGCAAACTTAGTTATTTCTTGCAGTATAAAAAACCAAAACTTTGTTTAAAAAAAGTTATATTTGACTCACAAATGTTTTAATTAGATGAATTAATTATGAAAAAATATCTTATAGTTTTTGGAGTCATGTTCTCCATAATAGCTTGTAAAACTGAGGATAAGAAGCTGGAAGTGGCAGAAGTAGAAAAGGAGGTTGTTAACTATACTTCCATTGGAGCAGCAATTACTGCCGATGCTGCTAAATCAATTTCAGAAATGGCCGAAACCTATAAATCCATTCGTAGCGGAGATACCATTAGCACTAAAATGGTTGGTGTTGTAGATGAGGTGTGTCAAAATAAAGGCTGTTGGATGAAGATCAATATGGAAGATGGCGAGCAAATAATGGTTAAGTTTAAGGATTATGGATTTTTTATGCCTAAAGATATTGCAGGACAGGAAGTCATCCTTAACGGAAAAGCCTTTATAAATGAAGTTCCTGTTGATGAATTGCGTCATTATGCAGAAGATGCAGGAAAATCAGCTGAAGAAATAGCTGCCATAACAGAACCCAAAGCGACCATGTCTTTTGAAGCTGATGGTGTATTGATAAAAAGCGAATAGTTCTGCAACGTCAAATAATTACAACGGCGGATGGTTCAAAAACCATCCAAATTAAAGAATGGAATGAGCAGTACCATTCTGTTCATGGGGCTATACAAGAGGCAAACTATGTGTACATTACACAGGGTTTGCTTTTTTGTTTTGATCGAATTTTGTCAAGGTATTCTGATCAGCCAGAAAAGATTATGGACAGGCAATTTCCTGGGCTATCTATTCTGGAGATCGGTTTTGGAACAGGTCTGAATGCTTTTTTAACTTTACTTAAAGCTGATGAATATCGAATAGAAACCAATTACATTGGTGTTGAAGCATACCCAATTTCTTCTGACGAAGTGCTGGCTTTAAATTATGTGGACGAACTCCATGTATCAGAAAGAAATGTTCTTTTCGATAAAATGCATGACTTGCCGTGGGAAACTGAAACCCGATTGTCAACTTATTTTACACTTCAAAAACAGCATAAGTTTTTTGAAGATATTACAGCAAAGGACCAATTCGACCTAATTTATTTTGATGCCTTTGGAGCGCGCGTGCAACCCGAGTTATGGACAGAAGATATTTTTAAAATTATGTTTGAAGCTTTGAAGGAAAATGGTGTCTTGGTGACATATGCCGCCAAAGGCAGTGTGCGTCGTGCTATGCAGGCCGTTGGTTTTATGGTTGAAAAACTCCCTGGGCCACCAGGAAAACGAGAAATGTTGAGAGCACTAAAGTTGGTTAATTGTTGATGTTGAAGATGCCGAATACCTCTAGCTGGTTTCCAATTTTAGAATAAAGATATGTTAATTCTGTTAAACCTAATCTAAAGTGGTTAACAATGAAAATTCAATTGGTTAATTTTATAAAAAGTACAGCAATTGATGAAGATATTAATTACAGGAGCTACAGGTTTAGTTGGGAAGGAAATTGTAAAAAGATGTCATGAACAAGATATTTCGGTGCATTATCTGACCACTTCAAAAGACAAAATTAAAACCGAAACTCATTATAAAGGATTTTATTGGGATCCGAAAATAAATCAAATAGATACAAAATGTTTTGAAGGAGTGGATGCCATTATCAATTTGGCGGGTGCTCCCATTGCAAAAAGATGGTCTAAGACGTATAAGCAGGAAATTTTAAATAGCCGGATCCAAGCATTACATTGTCTAAAAAACGGATTATCTGTCATAAAGGATCATCATGTTAAGCATATTGTTTCTGCTAGCGCTATAGGGTTTTATCCACATTCATTTACCAATTATTACGATGAATCTTGGAGTTCGGCATCACCAACATTTTTAGGTGAAGTGACATCGGCTTGGGAAAACGCCGTTGACGAATTCAAAGAATTGGGGCTTTTCGTTTCTAAAATAAGAATAGGTTTGGTTTTAGATAAAAACGAAGGTGCGCTCCCGCAAATGGCAAAGCCAACAAGTTTTGGATTGGGTGCAGCTTTTGGTAAAGGAGAGCAGTGGCAATCATGGATTCATGTTTATGATTTGTCACAGATGTTTGTTTTTCTTATTCAAAATGAATTGGATGGAATTTATAATGGCGTGGCACCAAATCCTGTGACTAATATTGAACTTACGAAAGCTATTGCCAAAGCATTGCGAAAACCGTTGTTTTTACCCGGAATACCTAAAGTTGTATTGAAGTGCATTTTGGGAGATATGCATATCTTGTTATATGAAAGCCAGCGGGTATGTTCAAATAAAATTAGAGAATCGGGTTTTAATTTTACCTACCCAAATGTTCAACCCGCCTTAGACGAAATATTGTGATTATCCTCAAATGAGCTTTTATTCTTAACTAAAAGCTGTATTTCCGTGTCTTTAATGAATGTGTCGTTGCTTTAAACGATAGATTTAAAAGTAACCACGAATTTAATATTGAATTATTCATCAAAGCATTCTTAAAAACACCTCAAAAAAATATGTTGTGACATTTTGGCATTTTTTGAATAATGGCAGTACTTTTGCAAATCCAAAAAGAAGTTAAAATTGGAGGTCAAAAATATGAGCAAAAAAGATAAAGTTAAAGACGTTGAAATGAACGTTGAAGAGACTGTAAATGAAACGATTAATGAGTCTTCTCAAACTGAAGAACTGAATGTTGAAGACCAGTTGAAAGAAGAATTGGGCAAAGAAAAAGATAAGTTTTTAAGACT
Source organism: Gelidibacter sp. (assembly GCF_035577925.1). Lineage (GTDB taxonomy): Bacteria > Bacteroidota > Bacteroidia > Flavobacteriales > Flavobacteriaceae > Gelidibacter. Next base: position 5,829 of record NZ_DATJCY010000253.1, read on the forward strand.
TTTTGCAGAGTTTGAGAATTATAAAAAACGAACAACAAAGGAACGTTTAGAATTGTTTAAAACAGCTGGGCAAGAGGTTATCTTATCGCTTTTACCAGTTTTAGATGATTTTGACAGAGCTATTATTGAAATTTCAAAAACTCAGGACAATGAGCTTTTAGAAGGTGTGAAACTTATTCGTAACAAGTTTAAGAGTACGCTTAATAGCAAAGGCCTGGAAGAAATGGAAGTTGAGGTAGGTCACGCTTTTGATGCTGATGCGCATGATGCCATTACTCAAATACCTGCGCCTTCTGATGATTTGAAAGGGAAAATTGTTGATATTGTTGAAAAAGGCTATAAACTTGGAGATAAAGTGATTCGTTATCCTAAAGTTATTACAGGATTTTAATCAAACGAATTATTATTTAGAAATATCATGCAATGAAGGAAGATTATTACGACATATTAAAGATTGACAAAAGGGCGACAGCAGCTGAGATTAAAAAAGCCTACAGGAAAAAAGCGATTAAGTACCATCCTGATAAAAATCCAGATAATAAGGAAGCTGAAGAAATGTTCAAAAAAGCAGCTGAAGCTTATGAGGTGTTGAGCGATCCGGACAAGAAAGCACGCTATGACCAATTTGGCCATCAAGCATTTCAAGGTGGAGGGTTCAACGGTGGCGGTATGAACATGGATGACATTTTTAGTCAGTTTGGTGATATTTTTGGCGGTGGTTTTGGCGGTGGAGGGTTCTCAGGTTTTGGCGGCGGTTTTGGTCAACAAAGACGTGTTAAAGGGAGTAATTTAAGAATTAGGATTACTTTGACCCTAGAGGAAATAGCAAACGGTGTTGAGAAAAAACTAAAAGTAAAACGTAAAGTTCAAGCATCCGGAACTACTTATAAAACCTGTTCAACTTGTAATGGATCTGGTCAAGTAACTCGAATTGCAAATACTATCTTAGGACGTATGCAGACTTCTTCGCCATGTCCGACGTGTGATGGTGCAGGGGAAATGATCGATAAAAGACCAGCCAATGCAGATGCACAAGGATTGATCCTTCAGGAAGAAACAGTTACTGTTAAAATTCCGGCGGGCGTAGTGGATGGCATGCAATTAAAGGTAACCGGTAAAGGTAATGAAGCACCAGGAAATGGTATTTCGGGCGATTTATTGGTGGCTATCCAGGAAGAGGAGCATAGCAGTTTAAAACGTGATGGCGATAATTTGCATTATGACTTGTACGTAAGTTTGCCTGATGCTGTTTTGGGTACGAGCCAAGAAATTGATACCGTTACAGGAAAAGTGCGCATTAAGATTGAGCCTGGTGTGCAGTCTGGTAAAATTTTACGTTTAAGAGGTAAAGGTATACCAAGTGTCAATGGTTATGGAAAAGGAGATTTGCTGGTCCATATTAATGTTTGGACTCCAAAAACCTTAAATAAAGAGCAAAAAGATTTCTTTGAAAGTATGCGAAATGATGAACATTTTGAGCCAAAACCAGAGAGTTCTGATAAATCATTTTTTGAAAAAGTGAAAGATATGTTTTCATAAACACTAATAATGAAAAATTATGTTATATTTGAACATCATTAATTAATTTTAGTGATATTTTTCTTTTTCATAGCAATTTTTTCCCATCCTTGATTTTATTAAGGGTGGGTTTTGTTTTTTAGGACCTTTCGTAATTTAAATTTTAATGTTTTAAAGTTAAAAATATAAGGATATATGCATTTCTTCGATCTAACATTTAATATATTTACAATTCAATTCACCCAACTAATCAAACATTAATTTATGGACAATTTATTAGTTGCTAATTCGATTTCCAAAAATTTTGGAGATTTTAAAGCACTAAATGAAGTTTCTATTGCTGTTCCAAAAGGAAGTATATTTGGACTGTTAGGACCCAATGGCGCTGGTAAAACCACGCTTATCCGAATTATTAATCAAATTACAATGCCCGATTCTGGGTCAGTAATTTTAGACGGACAGCCTTTAAAGCCGGAAAATGTTAGGGATATTGGATATTTGCCAGAAGAACGCGGCCTTTATAAATCCATGAAGGTGGGTGAACAGGCTCTGTATTTGGCACAGCTAAAAGGACTCTCAAAAAATGAAGCTAAGGAACGGCTCAAATACTGGTTTGATCGGTTGGAAATTGGCGATTGGTGGAACAAAAAAATCCAAGAACTCAGTAAAGGTCAGGCACAAAAAATCCAATTTATCGTAACGGTGCTCCATCAACCTAAATTATTGATATTTGATGAGCCTTTTTCTGGTTTTGACCCTATTAATGCGTCACTTATTAAAGATGAAATCCTTCAGTTGAGGGATGAAGGGGCAACGGTTATTTTTTCAACGCATCGTATGGAGTCTGTTGAAGAATTGTGCGATCATATTGCACTCATCCATAAATCAAATAAGGTTTTAGATGGCAAGTTGACAGATATCAAACGCATGTTCAAAACCAATACTTTTGAAGTTGGCCTACAAGCTTCAAATCCTGAAGAAGCGACCAACATCACCAATATTATTAGTGAGAAATTTGAAGTCTTTCCTGCAACATTCAGAAACTTAAACAATGACATTAAGTTTAATGTAAAATTGCCTGAACGCACATCTCCAAATGATTTATTGAGTTTTTTAACTTCAAAAGCCGAAATTCATCATTTTGTTGAAGTCATTCCAAGTGCTAATGATATTTTTATTCAAACTGTAAAAAATAATTAAAATGAACCATTTACCGCTCATTATAAAAAGAGAGTATTTGAATAAAGTGCGCAACAGATCGTTTGTTGTTATGACCTTCTTGAGTCCAATTGTGATGATTGCCTTGGTGGCCGTTGTAGCATATTTGTCTCAAGTCAACAATGATAAAAAACGTTCCATTTCAATTTTGGATGAAACAAGTGTTGTGGGCGATGTTTTTGAAAATACAGAAAACACCACCTATGTAGCGCTTAAGGACATATCTTTTGAAACGGCAAAAGAACTCGTTAAAGCGCAAAAAGCTTTTGGATTATTGTATATTAAGAAAAGTTCGGATACTACTAAATTGGTTGAATCATTTAATTTTTATTCCGACGAATCTCCTTCTGTATCGGTAATTTCAAGTTTGGAACGTCGTATTGAAAAACGTATGTCTGATATTAAACTGCAAAATAATGGCGTGGACATGGCGCAGATCCAAGCAGCAAAAACAACGGTAAATATTGATCAAGAAACTTTTGGTGGAGAAAAAACCTCTAAAGTTGATAGTTATTTAAAATTGGCTTTTGGCGGTGCTGCAGGTTATTTGCTGTTTATGTTTATTATCATATATGGCAACATGATCATGAGAAGTGTCATTGAGGAAAAAACCAGTCGCATCATTGAAGTCATTATTTCTTCGGTAAAACCCATTCAGTTGATGATGGGTAAAATTATAGGCACTTCGTTGGCTGGCATAACACAATTTGTGATTTGGATTTTGTTGGGAGGTGTGTTACTTTTTTTGGTGACTGCAATTTTTGGAATTGATTTGGCTCAAATCCAATCGCCACAACAAGAAATGATTAATCAGGCGATCGCTAATTCTAATGCACAAAATGTGGCTCAAGACATTATTACCGGATTTGTTAATTTGCCAATTTTAAATCTGTGTTTGGCCTTTTTGTTCTTCTTTATTGGGGGCTATCTTTTGTACAGCTCACTATATGCTGCCATAGGCGCTGCAGTGGATAATGAAACCGATACACAGCAATTTATGATGCCTATTATCATGCCACTTGTCTTGGCGGTTTATGTTGGAGTTTTTACGGTTATTGAAGATCCTCATGGCACAATTTCAACCATATTTTCATTTATACCTTTAACGTCGCCAGTGGTTATGCTAATGAGAATACCTTTTGGTGTTCCTGTTTGGCAACAAATATTGTCGTTTGCACTGTTGGTCATCACTTTTGTATGTGTGGTCTGGTTTGCAGCTAAAATTTACCGTGTCGGAATTTTGATGTACGGGAAAAAGCCAACTTATAAAGAGTTGTTCAAGTGGCTTAAATATTGATTCAATTTGCAAGTAAACTTGTTGGTGTCAATTAGGAATCTTATTTTACAGAATGTCTTTGGTATTAAAGAAGGATTTTATTCCGTGTTTTATCGCAATACTAAGGATAAGTTATGAACGTTAGAGGTGAAAAACTATTTGATCACCTCAATTTAAATCATTGAAATGCCAAAAATATTAGTAATAGAAGACGAAGCAAGCGTTAGGAGAGTTCTGGTAAAAATTTTAACTGAAGAAAATGATACTTATCAAGTAGATGAAGCAGAGGATGGGTTAGCAGGACTGGAGAAAATAAAAAAGGAGGATTACGATCTTATTCTTTGTGATATAAAAATGCCAAAAATGGATGGCGTTGAGGTTTTGGAAACCGCTAAAAAGTTAAAACCTGAAAGTACCATTGTTATGATTTCAGGTCATGGTGATCTGGATACTGCCATTAATACCATGCGTCTTGGCGCTTTTGACTATATCTCAAAACCACCCGATTTAAATAGACTTCTCAATACGGTCAGGATTGCCTTGGACCGAAAGGAATTGGTAGTTGAAAATAAAATGCTGAAGAAAAAAGTCAGTAAAAACTACGAAATGATTGGTGAAAGTAAGGCCATTGCCCACATCAAGGATATGATTGAAAAGGTGGCTGCAACAGACGCCAGGGTGCTTATTACAGGGCCGAATGGAACAGGAAAAGAACTTGTGGCACACTGGCTTCACGAAAAGAGCGACCGTTCTAATGGTCCTTTAATAGAGGTCAATTGTGCGGCAATCCCGTCAGAATTAATAGAAAGCGAGTTGTTTGGCCATGTTAAAGGCGCGTTTACAAGTGCGGTAAAAGATCGGGCTGGTAAATTTGAAGCCGCTAATGGTGGCACTCTTTTTTTAGATGAAATTGGTGATATGAGCCTTTCCGCGCAAGCAAAAGTGCTTAGGGCATTACAAGAAAGTCGGGTGCAACGGGTAGGTAGTGATAAAGATATAAAAGTAGATGTGCGTGTTGTTGCGGCAACCAATAAAAATTTGACCAAAGAAATTGAAGAAGGACGTTTTAGGGAAGATTTGTATCATCGATTGGCCGTTATTCTAATTCAAGTTCCGCAATTGAACGATCGAAGAGAAGATATTCCATTATTGGTCTCTCATTTTGCAAATCAAATAGCCGAACAAAATGGAACTGTTGCAAAAAAATTTTCCACAAAAGCTATCAAGCTGTTGCAAGAATATGATTGGACAGGAAATATTAGGGAATTGAGAAATGTGGTAGAACGTCTTATTATTTTAGGTGAAAATGAAGTTAGTGAAAACGACGTAAAGCTTTTCGCATCCAAATAAAATCTAATAAAAACACTAAATCATGCTATTCCACAGTCAGTTTAGTGTTTCTGAAGCTATAGGGTATGAAAAATATTGATATTAGTGAATTTAAGGTTTCAAGTTCAATTTCGATACACGATCTGAAAACCGAATATAATATTGGCATATCAAAAGCCGAAATTAAAACCGAATTAAAGAAGGTTCGGAAAGAGCTTGGCAAAATCCAGGACGTGATGTATGCGCATGGCAAATATGCCGTACTGATTTGTTTGCAAGGTATGGATACGGCGGGGAAAGACAGTTTAATTAGGGAATTGTTTAAGGATTTTAATTCGCGTGGCGTAGTTGTCCACAGTTTTAAAGTGCCTACAAACTTGGAGTTAAAACACGATTTTTTATGGCGTCATTATATAGCACTTCCTGAACGCGGTAAGTTTGGTGTTTTTAATCGGACGCATTATGAAAATGTTTTAGTGACCAAAGTCCATCCATATTTTGTCTTGAACGAAAAACTTCCAACCATTAATTCCATTGATGATATTGATGATGATTTTTGGGAAAATCGGTATGAGGATATTGATAGTTTTGAGGAGCATATTTCAAAAAATGGAACGCTTATTTATAAATTCTTTTTAAATATTTCCAAAAAAGAACAAAAAAACAGGTTGTTAAGACGTTTGAACCGCGAAGAAAAAAACTGGAAATTTTCTCCGGATGATTTAAAAGAACGTGCGCTTTGGGATAAGTATATGGAGGCTTACGAAGAACTTCTTAAAAAAACATCAAAACCTCATGCACCTTGGTATGTCATTCCTTGCGATGATAAAAATACTTCACGTTATATTGTGGCTCGAGTTTTATACGATACTTTAAAAACCTATACGGACATTAAAGAACCAGAGTTGGATGATGACATAAAAGCCAATATTGATATATACAAGAAGCAATTGGAAAAAGAATAAGAATTTGTCGTAAATAAATATCTTATGCTTTTTGTTTTATGACTATTTAAACGGTTTTTAAGCTCGTGTTTGATAAAGTACTTATAAAGATGTGTTTTTCGAGTATTCTTTTTTATAAACACTTACTAAAGCAATAAACAAACTGATTAATAAGGGTCCAAAAATCAATCCGATAAAACCAAAGATGGGCACGCCAACAATGACGCCAATTAATGTAATTAAAGGATGTACGTCGTCTAGTTTTTTAAGAACATAAAGTCGGATAACATTATCTGTTGTTCCCACAACAACAATTCCGTAGATTAAAATGGCCCATGCTTGAAAAGTTTCTCCAGATGAAAGACTGATAAGAAACACGGGAAAAATTCCAACAAAAGTACCAACAAATGGAATCATGGAACCAATGGTAACAATGACAAACCAGAAAAAAGGTTCTTCGACCCCAAAAATCAAAAAACCAATCAGTGCAATAATACCTTGTGCAAGTGCAACTAACGGGATGCCAATAGCGTTAGATCGGACGACGGCTTGCATTTCATTTCCCACATCTTTAACGTTTTCGTTGGCTAATGGCAAATAGTCAATTAAAGTTTCGCGAAGTGCCCTTCTATTGGTCAGCATATAGTAAAGTAAGAAATACATAAGGCCAATAGCAATAAAGGCGTTAAAAGTGCCTCCTACAACATTTTGTAATTTATCTGAAACCCATGAAGTTATAGCAGTTGTGTCAATTTTGGAAGTGATATCAAAACCAAGATAATGTTGTACTTTATTCAGTTGGTCTTTTACCGCATCTACTACTTGCCCACTATTGTTTACGGCACGGCCAATTTTATTGCTCAGCATCCAAATAACACCACCTATTGGAAGAAGAATACCAATAAAAGACAAAAACATGATAAAAAATGCAGCAAATGATGGGTTCCATTTTTTGCGTACTATCAGTATAGTCATCCACTTTCTAAAAAGGACATAAATGGTGACAGCACCAAGAACGCCTGTTAGATACGGAAGCATTTCCCTGAAAATCAAACTTCCCATGAAGAACAAAACAAATATCAGGAAAATTTGACGGATAATTTTGACCGGTATAACATTCATATTGAAATATTTTAAGAAATGCAGAAATTTGGATTTAAATAATAAGCAAGTTTATGAGATTCTGTCGCAAAAAATAATTTCAAACGCTAGAATATTTAACTCAATTCAATCTCAATTTGATTTTTTAATATATCGTCAAAAGTTTCGCGTTTTCTGATTAAATGAGCTTTTTTGTTATGCCATAACACTTCTGCAGGTCTGTAGCGCGAGTTGTAATTACTGGACATTGAAAAACAATAAGCCCCCGCATTTTTAAAGCAAAGAATGTCGCCTTCATTAATTTCTGAAATTCTAATATTATTGGCAAAAGTATCGGTCTCACAGATATAACCTACAACCGAGTAGAAGCGCTCACGGCCACTAGGGTTTGAAATATTGATTATGTCGTGCTGGGCGCCATATAGCATTGGTCTGATCAAATGGTTAAAGCCAGAGTCAACTTGTGCAAAAACAGTAGAAGTAGTTTGTTTTACCACATTTACTTTCACTAAAAAAACGCCAGCTTCACTGACCAGAAATTTTCCGGGTTCGAAAGCTAAGGTTAATTCTTTGCCGTATTTTTTACAAAAGTTGTTGAAGCGTTGCGTTAGTTTTTCTCCTAACTCTTCAATATTGGTTTCAATATCGCCATCTTTGTAAGGTACTTTAAAACCAGATCCAAAATCGATAAACTCTAAGTTTTTAAAATTCAACGCCGTATCAAATAAAATTTCACTGGCTTGAAGAAAAACATCGATATCAAGAATATCACTTCCGGTATGCATGTGTACACCATTGATATTCATTTTTGTGTTTTCAACAATGCGTAGCAACAGAGGAATTTGATGAATTGAAATTCCAAATTTGCTGTCAATATGGCCTACAGAAATATTGGTGTTACCGCCTGCCATAATGTGCGGGTTTATGCGGATGCAAACAGGTGTTTTAGGATGACGTGTTCCAAATTGTTCTAATATTGATAGATTATCGATATTTATTTGCACGCCAAGTTTTGCTACCTGTTCAATTTCTTCAAGTGATACACCATTTGGTGTATATATGATTTGTTCTGGCAAAAAACCTGCTTTTAATCCTAATGTAACTTCTTGGATAGACACAGTATCCAATCCCGAACCCAGCGTTTTTAAAAATTTTAGTACAGAGATATTGGATAAAGCCTTTACTGCATAATTGATTTTAAGGTGTTTAACCTTACCAAAAGCTGTTGTTAAACGTTTGTATTGCGTTGCAATTTTTTCTGTATCATATATATAAACAGGACTTTCAAAGTCTTTGGCAATTTGAAGTAAGGTTTTTGTTTCCATTTTTAGTGTTGAAAATTTAAAATAAGCGTAAAACTAATTTCTTTTTTTAATCAAACATAAAGAAAAGTGTAAAACTGACATGATTTTTTGGCCGGTCCTATCAATCCTTATAAACAATGGTCGATTTTATTGGTTAAAACATTTAACTTGATTACTTTTGTGACCATTAAATTTTTATCGATTTGATAGAAATTAAAAATAAATTTAACAATCCTCCCGATAGCTATTGAATCTGGGAAATGACAAAATAAACAATTAAAGATGAATTTACACGAGTATCAAGGAAAAGATATTTTAAGCAGTTTTGGAGTACGTATCCAACGTGGTATTGTCGCAAAAAACGCCAATGAAGCTGTTACGGCAGCAAAACAATTGACCGCTGAAACCGGGACAAGTTGGTACGTGGTTAAAGCTCAAATTCATGCCGGTGGCCGTGGAAAAGGTGGTGGCGTAAAATTGGCTAAGAACCTTAAAGAAGTTGAAGAAATTGCAGGTAATATTATTGGTATGCAATTGATAACGCCTCAGACTTCTGCTGAAGGAAAAAAAGTTCATCAGGTATTGATCGCCGAAGATGTTTATTATCCAGGCCCAAGTGAAACTAGCGAGTTTTATGTGTCCGTGCTTTTAAATAGAGGTACAGGGCGTAATATGATTATGTATTCTACTGAAGGTGGAATGGATATTGAAACCGTTGCTGAAGAAACGCCACATTTGATTTTTACAGAAGAAATTGATCCTGCTGTGGGTATTTTGCCATTCCAAGCAAGACGTGTAGCTTTTAATCTCGGTCTAGAAGGCAATGCTTTTAAAGAAATGACCAAATTTATTACCAGTCTTTATATGGCTTATGATAAATCGGATGCGTCTTTATTTGAAATCAACCCTGTGTTGAAAACAAGTGATGATAAAATTATTGCTGTAGATGCTAAAGTTACCATTGATGACAATGCATTATACAGACATAAAGATTATTTGGATTTGCGTGATTTACGTGAAGAAAGTGCTATTGAAGTAGAAGCGGGTGCTTTAGGTCTGAACTATGTAGATTTAGATGGTAACGTTGGCTGTATGGTAAATGGTGCAGGTTTGGCAATGGCTACTATGGACTTGATCAAACAAGCCGGTGGAGAGCCAGCAAACTTCTTGGATGTTGGAGGTACTGCTGATGCCGCGCGTGTTGAAGCTGCGTTCAGTATTATTCTAAAAGATCCAGCGGTAAAAGCTATTTTGATTAATATTTTTGGTGGTATTGTACGTTGTGACAGAGTTGCACAAGGTGTGATTGATGCTTATAAAAACATGGGAACCATCAATGTGCCAATTATCGTAAGATTGCAGGGTACTAATGCTGATATCGCTAAAAAGATGCTTGACGATTCGGGCTTAGATCTTTTAAGTGCTACTGAATTTCAAGAAGCTGCCGATAAAGTACAGGCTGTTTTAGCTTAAGTTAATTGTAATATATACTCAAGACCTAACAGGTTCCGATAGCTATCGGGCTGTTAGGTCTTTTTTTGTCACTAATTTTCGTTTTTAGGCTTTCCTTTTTCAACTTTTTTGGGCATTGGTCCTCGCATATGAATGACCAACCCATTGAGGAAATTACGTAATATTTGATCACCACATTCCTTGTAATTAGGATGGTCTTCTTTTCTGAAAAATGCGCCCAATTCACTTTTAGAAATCCTGAAATCTACCAGTTCTAAAATTTTCACGATTTCGTCATCTCTTAGTTGAAGCGCGACACGTAGTTTTTTAAAAATATCATTGTTCGTCATAATAAAGCTATTATTGTGTTGTCCGTTATTTGTTGTAGGTTTTCTGTTTCCGTCAATTGATAATCGGGAATCCTAATCAAAAATACGATTACAGAACTAGAAGTGGGCTAAAACGCATTGGGATTTTAATTTTTCTTTTAAAATATAAAAGATTCTCAATTAGAAATGATTTTTTGTAGTTAATATACCATGACGATTGAAATATTCTTTATGCGTCTTGAATTTAAAGAGTCATTAACGTTTAGGCAATATGTATGATGCTTTCTGGTTCAGATGGTAAATTTGAAAATAGATTAGGATAACCGTTCATCGAAAGTAGAATTTGATTGGCATAAAATCGGTGAAATACATTTTGTTTTTAAATTGTTTATTATCAGTTAATTAAATTTTTTATATATGTGAAAGTAATAAAAACACGTTGAACTACAATTTAGTTTTCGATAAGCTACTCACAATCAACGATTATCAAAATGTTATTCTCGTTAACTTTATTTCAATAAAATATGACTACTGTGAATATGATAAATCGTGTAGAAAAATTGAGTCTTTTGTCAGAAATGATTGCTTTCGCTCAAACGGATTCTTCTATAAAAACCATAGAATATAAATTCCTTTTAGGTGTAGCCAAGCAATTGGAAATATCTCAAGAAGATTTTGATTATTTGTTTGAATTTCCAGTCAATTATGTGCATTTAAAATCGCACAGTGAGCGGATCGTTCAATTTCATCGGCTGGTTTTGTTGATGAATCTGAATCAGAATATTTCAGATAAAGAACTTCGAAAATTACATAATTTTGGATTGCGAATGGGATTAGGCCATGAATCCATAAATCGTGTTCTTGATTTGATGGAAAGTTTTCCTAATAAAATTGTACCGCCAGATTTCTTGATTGATATTTTTAAGGTACAGTATAATTAGAGGGTACTTTTTAGTGGGTAGTTTTTAATTTTGTCTATACCTGTTTTCTTCCTTATTTAGTGTTTTTATGGAACGCTGATGACACTGATTTTACTGATTTCCGCTGATTCTATATGCAAAGGACATAAGGTTCGTACTGAACCGTTAATTTTAAATGATGTCTTTAATTTTTTACTACTAATTTTCTAATACTCATCCCTAATACCCATTTTATCATTTTCTGAATCCAAGCATCAATATTCTTTCATCGCAAAAGCTTCGAACGGACAGTTAATGTGGATTATGCGTTAAAATCTATACTCTATTTTCTATATTTTACTGATTTTCAGTTGATTTTAACTGATGTCTTTAATTTTCCACTACTAATTTTCTAATACTCATCCCTAATACCTCATCCCTAATACAAATACTCTATTGTCTAGATTCTATACTCTATTTTCTAATCTCGATCCTCTTGCGACTACCCTCTAATCATCTCCTCCAACTTGCCTTGGTAGGCTTTAATTTCGTCACGTACTTTTGCAGCTACAATAAAATCAAGTGCTTTTGCAGCTTGCTCCATAAGTTTGCGTTTTTCTCTGATTTTCTTTTCCAATTGTTCTTTGGTCAGATAATCACTTTCAGGTTCTGCCGCTTTTATCGCTTCTATTTCATAACTATAGGTGCTTACTGAATTTTTAGACAATACATTATCCAAACTTTTGTTTAGTGCAGTTGGGGTAATATTGTGTTTTGTATTGTATGCAATTTGTTTTTCGCGTCGGTAATTGGTGTCGTCTATTGTTTTTTGCATACTGTTGGTCATTTTGTCAGCATACATGATCGCTTTTCCATTTAAGTGTCTTGCAGCTCTTCCTACAGTTTGTGTCAATGACCGTGTAGAACGTAAAAAACCTTCTTTATCGGCATCCAAAATGGCTACTAGAGAAACTTCGGGCAGGTCTAATCCTTCACGTAAAAGATTGACGCCAACAAGTACGTCAAAGAGTCCTTTGCGGAGGTCTTGCATAATTTCCACGCGTTCTAAAGTGTCAACATCACTATGAATGTAGCGCACTCTAATCTGTATTCTGTCCAAGTATTTGGTCAATTCTTCGGCCATTCGTTTCGTTAAGGTCGTGACCAGAACACGTTCATCTTTTTCAACACGTTGATTAATTTCTTCAATCAGATCATCAATTTGGTTCAAACTTGGCCGTACTTCAATGATAGGATCCAACAGACCAGTCGGTCGAATTAATTGCTCTACATAAACACCATCACTTTTTTGTAATTCATAATCTGCTGGAGTGGCACTTACATAAATAACCTGATTTTGCATGCTTTCAAACTCTTCAAATTTTAAAGGGCGATTGTCCATTGCTGCTGGAAGTCGGAATCCGTATTCCACCAGGTTTTCCTTTCGACTTCTATCGCCGCCATACATAGCATGTACTTGCGAAATGGTGACGTGGCTTTCATCAACGACCATCAAATAATCCTCTGGAAAATAATCGAGCAAACAGAAAGGACGTGTTCCTGGCAAACGACCATCCAGATAGCGCGAATAATTTTCAATCCCCGAACAATAACCAAGTTCCCTGATCATTTCCAAATCAAACTCAGTCCGTTCTTTCAGTCGTTTTGCTTCCAGATGTTTACCTATTTCTTTAAAATAATCGTATTGCTTGACCAAATCATCTTGAATTTCCCGTATCGCACCTTGAAGTACTTCTGGCGACGTCACAAACATATTGGCAGGATAGATATTGATCCTTTCATAGATTTCAATGACCTTATTGTTAAGAACATCAAAAGCTTCGATTTCTTCAATTTCATCTCCAAAAAAATGGATACGCACACCATAATCGGCATATCCAGGGAAAATATCAATGGTATCCCCTTTAATTCTGAAATTCCCATGATTAAAATCCGCTTCAGTTCTTGAATAAAGACTTTGTACCAGGCGATGCAATAATTTTGTTCTTGAAATAACCTGATCTCTATGAAGGGTAATCACGTTTTTCTGAAATTCCACTGGATTCCCAATTCCGTATAAACAAGACACTGAAGCTACTACAATAACATCACGTCTTCCCGAAAGTAGGGAAGATGTGGTGCTTAAGCGCATCTTTTCAATTTCTTCATTGATGGACAAATCCTTTTCAATATATAAACCGGTTACAGGAATGTAAGCTTCGGGTTGGTAATAATCATAATAAGACACAAAATATTCGACGGCATTGTCAGGAAAAAACTGTTTAAATTCCGAATATAATTGCGCTGCCAAGGTTTTATTATGTGCTAAAACCAAGGTTGGCCGCTGTACTTCTTCAATGACATTGGCAACGGTAAATGTTTTACCAGATCCTGTAACGCCTAGTAAAGTTTGGTATTTGTCGTTATTTAAAATGCCCTTAGAAAGTTGCTTAATCGCCAATGGCTGATCACCAGTAGGTTTAAACTCTGATTTGATTTTGAATTTCATATTACAAATTTAACCAAAGTTTTTTGAAGAATAAATGCTATTTTCAATAACATCTTCCTGAAAATCAAGAACTCGATTTGACGATAAATAAATTTGAAAATAAAGGATTAGGATTATTTTTGCCCTTATTTTATAGTGATTTTAAAAGAAATATTTTGATTTTAAGGGGATTATCAGATAATTATAAATCACGTCGTTTCAACAAAATATAAGATAAATACACAAATATGGCGGTCCATCCCAATACAATTGCAATTTCATACCACTGCACGGCATAATTATAGCTCAAATCAATCTTTTCAGGATATTTTGTCATAATAATACGTTGAAAAGGTTGATCGATCAACTTGTACATCGATTCTAAAGGCAGAAAATTCTTTACTTTCCACGCCATTTCTGTACTTGAAGCGTTTAGAACAATGGCAAAAATTATCCATTCAAAAATGTAAAGTATAAAGATAAATGCCAATGCAAAAGCGGAGCGTTTAATAAGCATTCCGAAGAATAAACACAAACTGAAAAAGCCGACAAGTTTTATAAAATAGGCTAATAAAAACTCGGTTTCCTTAAATATAATGGATAATTCGGTATAACTTGAATAATAAAGTCCGATAAAAAACGAACCTAAACCAATTAAAATAGTGGCCAATAATGAAAAGAAAACAATGGTATAAAACTTAGAAAGCACAAATTCCTTTTTGCTCAATCCATCAATTAGGTTTTGCTTTATGGTTTTATTACTGTACTCGTTTCCTATCATACTTACAACTACAATCGCAAAAAAGAGTTTAAAATACGAAGCGAAAAAGGTGGTAATATGCCAGATGATCGGAAAATTAAAAATACCGAGCTCTCCCAATTCCAAAGTAAAAAAACCAAAGAAATTAATTTTGATGGAAGAAAGTATCAAAACCGTAAACGGCAAAATAAAGGAGATGAAAATCAGTACTTTATTAGCTTTGTTTAAAAGTAGTTTTTGAAGTTCTAAATTGACTAATCGTAACATAAATTTGGTTTTGATGGATTAATTGTTGTCGGTTAATTTAAGGAATTGCTCTTCCAGACTTTCTTTGCGTTTCACCAAATGTGAAAGCATAATGCCTTTTTCAAACATCAATTTATTAAATGTTGCGGCATCCATAGCTTTGTTTAAGATGGCGGTAATGAGTTCGCCCTCTTCCTTAATTTCTTTAAAATCGGGATTATCTTTAAGAAATTCCATCAAGCTTTCGTGCTGAGCGGATTTAAGTTCAAAAAAGCCAAAACTGGAAATCATTTCATCAACTCGGCCGGAATATAATTTTTCGCCTTTACGAAGAACGACGACATGCGAGCAAACTTTTTCAACTTCATCCAATAAATGTGAAGCCAATAAGATGGTGGTTCCTTCATTGGCAATTTTTTTGATCAACGTTCTGATTTGATGAATTCCTTGTGGATCCAGTCCGTTGGTTGGTTCATCCAAAATTAATATTTCGGGATCATTCAATAGGGCAGAAGCAATGGCCAAACGCTGTTTCATACCTAAAGAATAATTACTGAATTTGCTGTTTTTCCGATCTAAGAGACCAACAATTTCCAGTTTTTCATCAATCTTGGTATAATCCACTCCTTTTATTTTA
Organism: Gelidibacter sp.; assembly: GCF_035577925.1. Classification (GTDB taxonomy): domain Bacteria; phylum Bacteroidota; class Bacteroidia; order Flavobacteriales; family Flavobacteriaceae; genus Gelidibacter. The sequence continues at coordinate 21,330 of NZ_DATJCY010000253.1, forward strand.
CAAACCAATTTTAAGTTTTGATAAGCCGTCATATAAGGATAGAAATTAGGATTCTCTATAATGGCACCTACTTTTTTTAAGGCATCATGTGGCGAAACTTGGCCTCCAAACCAACTAAAATCACCAGAAGTTTTATTGATAACACTTAGTACAATTCCTAAAGTTGTTGATTTTCCACTTCCGTTTGGGCCTAAAATGCCATAAACATTACCTTTTTTAATAGTAAATGATAAATCCTTGACTGCAGTTAGATATCCAAATTTTTTGGTAAGATGGTTTATGGTAAGAATGGTTTCCATGACATTTTTCCGATTGATTAGTTAGTTGTATGACGAGTGATGGTTAAATTTGTTACAAGTGTCATTATAAATTTTACATTTGGATAAACTCAAACTTTATGGACGATTTAAAAATATCTTTGCGCAAACCTTCATATCCTATTTCGGAAAAATTGCATAATTATCTTTCGGAATATAATAGAAATATTAAGTTGCCTATTTTTTATGATGATCTGCTGCGTTTTCAAGGTTCGGTTGTTTTGTATGATAAGAATGATAAAGATACGCTGTGGGTGCGGGTTTATTTTAATGAATTTGAACGGCAGGAAATCGATTTAAGTTTGAAAAAAGTCTATACACTTTTGCATTCTGATGGTAATGAGCGTACGATTCCGTTTTTAAATGTAGATGCCATTGATTATTGTACGTTTGGAAATTCAAAACCGTTTCGCATCAAAGTGAGGAATATCCTCAATGATAATTACAGCTATTTATATGTCAAAAAAGCGGATGCTTCGCGCATTTATGGGTTGGAATTGGAGCATATGTTGTCGCCCTATAATTTGAATTTTTTGGTATATGAAGATACTTTAATTGAAGAGCATATTGTTGGAATTCCTGGGGATGAATTTATTAAAAACATGCTGTCGAAATGTACGTCACTAGAAAAAGCACAAATTGCGAAAGAGTTTGTGAAATTTAATGAACGTTGTATGATCCGGCTTCTGGGCGATATGCGATCCTATAATTATGTGATTGTGCCAACGCACGATTTTGATCATGTGGTTTATAAAATCAGGGCGATTGATTTTGACCAACAAAGTTATGAAGGAAAATTTAATGTATATCGACCTCAGTTTTTTAAAGAGAATTATGAAATGGTAAAGTTGGTTCAAGAACGGTTTCAGAAGGAATCCATTGATCAATATAAATTGGAAGAACGTTCAATTATTGCCAAGCGATTAATGAGTTATCACGAGCGTATTAAGGAATTGTTGGATTGTATGATTAATGATACGCTTTCTACACCTGAGCATATCACACTTTTAAAAATGAAAATTTATGAATATACGCAAGATTTAAAATTCAAACGCAGTAAAAATATGGGTGAAATTGTAAAAAACGCTTTAGATTTTGTACAGCGCAATTATGAAAATGTGAATATGAGATATTTGAAGTAGGGGATTAGAGGGTAGGAAATAGAGGGTAGGATGTAGAAAATAGACTAGTTTTTGAAATGCCTAATAAGTAATAATATTAATAAAGAATATTTTTCTCTTAATTCCAGTTTTCGTCAAAATCTAGGCTTTCATAATCATCAACGTCAAAATCGTCATCAAAATCATCGCCATATTCGTCATAATCATCAAATTCATCATCTGATCTAAATGATTTTTCAGGTGCTTCTGTCGGAATTTGTCCATGTACAAACATGAGGTTCGGGTAATCAACACCTTTGGTTTCTTCAACTATTTCTGCCAATTCGACATAAAATGTCCACATGTTGAAAAAATCGTAAACATAAATTAATTTAGTTCTTTTTTCGTCAGAAACATCAGTAATAGTAGTTTCCGACATCAATCTCATGGTTTCATAACCTTCGCTTGTATCAAACATCGAGATTTCTTCACCTTGATTCCATTGATCATCACTCACATAAAAAGATGCCATTTCGATACCATCAAAACCAAAAGCTTGGGTGATACAATTATGGAGATCTTCCAAAGTATCGGTTTCACGGATTTCGATATCCCTAAAAACATCGTCTTCGGTATCGTTGTCAAGTACAATTCTAAATCTGTAAATCATGTTTGAAATTTTAATGGGTAAAGTTAAACTTTTTATGTTATCTACTAAAGCGATGTAATGCAAATGTCATGGCAGATAAGAGGAAAAATGCACCAACTTGATGTGCAACACCTAGCCATATTGGAACGCCATACATGATGGTGAACACGCCCAAAGCAAATTGAACACATACCAAAATAAGCAGGCTATTGACAGCTTGATCTTGCTGTTTGTTCAAAGTTAATTGTTTGCCGCGATACCAGATAATTCCTATAATTATCACGACCACATACGCAAGTGTCCGGTGGACAAACTGTATTCCGCTTGGGTTTTCTATAAAGTTTAAATACAAAGGATCTATGGCATAAGCAGATTCGTGCATGAATTTTCCTTCGTTCATAAATGGCCAATGATTGTGCAATAATCCTGCTTTTAATCCAGCAACAAAACCACCGTAGATAATTTGGACCAATAAAATTAAATAGCCTACAATAATTAGGTTTCTGAAACTTTTACTGATTGGCTTTTGCTTGATTGGAAATTTTAAATCCAAAGCGACCCAAAGTGTTGCAGCAAAGGTTAAGAATGCAGTGGTAAGATGCGCTGCCAATCTATAATGACTTACGTTTGGCATATCAACCAAACCGCTTTTAACCATATACCAACCTAAAAATCCTTGAAAAGCACCCAAAGCGAGTAAAACAATGCTTTTTTTTATGGTCTTTGAAGTGAGTTGTTTGGTAATAAGGAAATAAATAAACGGGAAAATAAAGACCAATCCAATTAATCGTCCCATAACCCGATGGAGCCATTCCCAAAAGTAAATCTCCTTAAAATCGGATAGCGTAAAATGCGAATGCAACTTTTGAAACTCAGGATATTGCTGATAAAGTGCAAAGGCTTCTTGCCATTCCGCTTCATTCAGTGGCGGAATGGTGCCGGTTATAAGTTTGTAATCGGAAATAGATAAACCAGAATCTGTTAATCTGGTAATGGCACCAATAATAACCATTATAAAAAGTAGTGCACAACCTGTTAAAAGCCAATACATGACTTTCTTATTATCTTTTTGCTTTGTCATTAATTTATGAATTTGAAATCGAAGTTGAAAATGAGTTTGAATTTCAAGTTGAACTTCGTTTTCGATTTTTTTATTAAACTAATCCCTAATCCCTAATCCCTAATCCATCAGTCTCAGTCATCGGTCAGTAATCCCATTTCAGCAATCACTAATCTTTAATCCCAAACGTTTCCCTTCTTTCAGCATTAATTCATAAGCTGCCGAATGCTCATTTGGGATATGGCCTTCTAAAATCGCTTCTTTAATAGCTTCTTTTATGACTCCAATTTCTCGCGATGGTTTTAAATTAAAAGCTTCCATGATTTCTTCACCCGAAATAGGAGGTTGAAAATTTCGTACTTGGTCGCGTTCTTCAACTTCAATAATTTTTTCTCTGACGAGTTTGAAATTGTTATGGTACTTTTTAAATTTATTTGGGTTTTTTGTGGTGATATCAGCTTCACATAAGATCATTAAATCATCCACATAATCGCCAGCATCAAAAACCAAACGCCGCACCGCAGAATCTGTAACATCTTGAGCCAAAACGATGGGTCTGGAACTCATGAACACCATTTTCTGGACAAATTTCATCTTATCATTTAATGGCATTTTCAAACGTTTAAACAAATGATACACCATCTTTGAGCCTTCAAACTCATGGCCATGGAAAGTCCAGCCTACTTTTTTATTAAACTTTTTTGTTGGTGCTTTTCCAATGTCGTGTAACAGTGCTGCCCATCGTAGCCAAACATCGTTGGTGTGCTTTGCTATATTATCAACAACTTCTAAGGTGTGATAAAAATTATCTTTGTGGCGTTGTCCTTCCTTTTCGTCAATTCCTTTTAAGGCAGTCAGTTCTGGTAAAATATAATGTAACAGCCCCGTTTGTTCCAGTAAAATAAAACCAACGGAAGGTTTATTGCTTTCAAGAATTTTATTTAGCTCAACAACAATGCGTTCATTGGTAATTATTTTAATGCGTTCGTTGTTTTTAGAGATGGCATCAAGTGATGTGCTTTCAATAGTAAAATCGAGTTGTGTCGCAAATCGGATGGCGCGTAGCATTCGCAATGGGTCATCGCTATACGTAATATCAGGATCTAATGGTGTTCTGATAATTTTTGCTTCCAAATCGTTGATGCCATTGAAAGGATCAAGTAAGTTGCCAAAATTTGATGAGCTTAAATCAATGGCCATCGCGTTAATTGTAAAATCACGACGATTTTGATCATCTTCTAAAGTACCGCTATCTACTATGGGATTACGGCTTTCTTGGGTGTAGGATTCTTTTCGTGCTCCAACAAATTCAATTTCAATGTCTTCATAACGCAACATGGCGGTACCATAAGTTTTGAAAATTTGAACTTTAGGACGGTTGGGAATATTCTTGGCTACCTGTTTGGCTAAGGCAATACCGCTGCCAATGGCCACGATGTCAATATCTTTATGTTGCCCACGATTAAGGATGTAATCTCTTACAAAACCGCCAATGACATAGGCATCAACTCCAATTTCTTCAGCTGATTGAGAGATGATCTTAAAAATAGGGTGATCTAAGGCTTCTTTGTTGTACATAATTCTTTACCGCAAATTCACAAATTATTTTTCTTAGTGTCTATAATCCTTTTGTACTCTAGAGAGTTTGAGTGGAAATTGGCTAGGATTGCTAGCTCATAACCTGAAATTTTTAGATAATTAATGCATTGATTATAGTGACTGGGATTAAAGCATTCAACCGTTTTTATTTCTAATATAATATTATTGAAGACAACGAAATC
>NZ_DATJCY010000254.1:0-7743 GCF_035577925.1 Gelidibacter sp.
CCCCGGTGTTTTTTCTGAAATTCTTTCGCCCGATCAACCTATAAATTACGTGGATCAGCATCTTTTTGATAAAAAACTCGTTACCAATCATGCTTTGGATTTCACTAAAAAGTTTGGCAATTACAGTTTTAGCTTTCAGCCTGGCGTAGATTTTAAACTTCAACATATGGATTCTCAAATTCTGTTGGATGGCAATCCACATACCGTTCGGGATTTTGAAAACGATATGAAATGGCAAGAAGTTTCAACTTATGTGCGCACAGGAATAAATTATCAAACAGATAAAGCACGGTTTTCCTTGCAATTGCCTTTTGATGTGACACATTATGAAATTGAAGATCAGATCTTGAACGAAAAACAATCTAAAAACCCATTTACTTTAAATCCGTCCTTTTGGGGCCAATACAAGTTTTGGGATTATTGGAGCGTTAATGGAAGCGCACGATACGGCAAAAATTACGGCCCATTAAACGAAATGTATTCTGGGTATTTATTGTCGCATTATCGCAATTTGGCACGGCATAATGTACCGTTAATGGAAGCGTCGTCACAATCTGCTGCTTTTGGATTGGAATATAAAAACCCAATAAATACTTGGTTTGCTCGGATTAATTATTCGCATTCTGATGGAAAAAACGATCAGATTTTTAATATGATTACCCAGCCAAACGGTTCGACCGTTTTGGAGGCTTTGGATTTGGTGAATAAGAATATGACCAATTCGGTTGGTGGCTCGGTCAGCAAATTGGTTTTGCCGCTTAAAACTACGTTCAAATTCAATTCAAATTATACACACAGCAATCGCGATATCCTTTTGAACAGTGAATTGATGAAAAACACGACTAGCAGTTGGCAAAATGCCGTTAATTTAAATGCCGACTTTGTGAGTTGGATGACCATGGAATATGATGGAAGCGTCCGATTGAGCCAAACTGAAAACAAGATTCAGGATCTTCGGAAAGTGTGGTCGCAAAACCATAAATTCGGAATGTATTTCTATTTCTTGGAAAATCATACCTTGAGTTTTTCGGGCGAATGGACGGAATCAAAATTAGAAGATGATCGTTGGGATGATTTTTTTGGCGATATTTTATACCGATTTACACTTTCGGAAAAACGTAAAATAGATTTTGAGTTTTCCGTGATCAACGTGTTCAACAAAGATAATTATAGGAATATATCGGTTGGGAATTATGCCATTTCCGAATCTAATTATTTATTACGTCCACGGCAATTTATGCTAAAAGTGCGCATTCCATTATAAAATTAATACTGATAGAAACTATAAAATCCATTTAATTCCAAATAATTTATGAAATCATTACTATTAAGTTTTCTCTTCTTATTTCTCGTGAAAACCAGTGTTTTTGCCCAAGAAGACTATCCAACAGACTACAAAATTCAGTACGAACTGACGTTTAAAATCGACTCCTTAAATATGGAGCGCACAGACACTGAAAAGATGTATTTATTTGCTGGTTCAAATTATGGAGTGTTTATGAATCAGGCGCGTGCCATGAAAGATGAACAAATGGAAAAACTCCAACAAAAATATGGCTCAAATGTGCAAGTAAAATTTGGTGTAAATAACAATAAAGGTCAAGATTTAAACAAAGTGATCTTTTCAAATTACCAAACGGGCCAGATAAAAGTCCTTCAAGAAATAAGCGATAAAGATTATATTTATGTTGAACCGGCACCAATGGATACTTGGGAAATTGGAGAAGAAACCAAGGAATTTATGGGATATACGGTTCAAAAAGCGATGATAGATTTTGCTGGAAGACATTATGAAGCGTGGTTTACGATGGAAGTTCCAATCTCAGATGGCCCTTATCTCTTCCGCGGACTTCCAGGATTGATTGTCGAAATTTATGACACGCAAAACCATTATCATTTTAAAATGTTAGCACTCGAAAAACTGGAAACTCCAAAAATTTGGACTTTGCCAAAAGCCGATGAATCGAGTAAATACAAAATCAAGGACATACAAAAAAGATTAAACAATAATGCCTTAAGCGGATCGGATTACGCCTATATGATGGGTAAAACACCGGGCGTAAGTGGTAGTTTTTCGGTAACGGATGGCCAAGCCGCAGTCATGGATCTTACGGACAAATCAGGTCAAAAAATTACAAAAGAAGATTTAAAAAGAATGTTTAAATCCGAACTCGAATCGCAAAATAACCCTATTGAATTGGAATAAATACCATTCAAATCTCATTAAAAATTAAATAATGGTCATTATTAAAAAAGTAATTATTTTCTTAGTATTACTTATTCCAGTTCTTGTATATGGGCAAAGTACATATAGAGTTACCTATGATTTGACTTACCAAATAGATTCTACCAATATTTCATCATTGCAATCAGAACAAATGTTATTAGATTTTGCAGAGGATATATCGGTTTTTAAGAGCAATACAACACATTTAAAAGATTCTATTTTAAAGTCAAACCATCCACATTCATTATTTGGAGTCGCTAAATCAGATTTTTTATATAAGATTTATAAAACGAATGGAAAACTTGTTTCTTTATATGATTATACGACTTATAAGTATGAATTGAAAGAAGATTTGCCAGATTTAAAATGGAACTTACATGAGGATACTAAGACTATTTTAGACTATGAATGCAAGCTGGCAACTACAAGTTTTGCTGGTCGTGATTATAGCGCATGGTATGTTTTGGAGATTCCAATTTCGGACGGACCTTACAAGTTTTACGGATTACCAGGTCTGATTTTGGAAATTTACGACACTCAGAATCATTATCATTTTGAAGCTATAGGAATAACAAAACTGCATTCCAAAATCAGAATTAAAAATGAGGAGTATAGAGAAATAAGTGTTAAAGAATACGAGAAATTCTTAGAAAACATTAAACAAAAACCATCCCTAATTTTAAATAATCCCGGCATCCAAGTCCCCAAAGCTAGTTTAGATAAATATGATAGAAATCACCGCGAAAGAAATAAATTAAAAAATAATCCTATAGAGCTTATCAAATAACAAAAACACTATTTAATTTTAAAATACAATGAAACTATCTATTTTAAGTACACTTGCTTTATGTATCACTACTTGCAGCGTTTTCTCTCAGAAGGAATACACAACGGACTATGAAGTTCAGTACGAAGCAACTTATAGCATGGATTCCACAAATTTGGAAAACAAAAGCGTGGAAACACTTTATCTGTTTACTGGTCCGAAATATGGCGTGTTTATGAGTTACAGGGAAGCATTTAAAGATGAAATTATGGCCGATCTGGAGCGTCAACTTAAATCGGGATCCATTACTATTTCTAAGGAAATGACTTCTAATTTTCCAAAAACATTTTATAAAGACCACCAAAATAACAATGTAAAAACATCCGATAAAATTGATCGAAAGCAATATCATTATCAAGAACCTGCTATTCCATTAGATTGGAATATTGAAGAAGACTCTAAAGAAATTATGGGCTATACCACTCAAAAAGCTACGACACATTTTGCAGGAAGAGATTATACGGCTTGGTTTACTTTAGAAATTCCAATTGCTGATGGACCTTATGTGTTTTCTGGTTTACCTGGACTGATTATTGAACTTTATGATGCTGAAGACCATTATCATTTTACTTTAAAGACACTTGCAAAGCTTGAGGAACCAAGGAATTTTGAGTTTCCAAAATCGGAGGAAATTATAAAAAAAGACTTTATAAAGTTAAAAGAAAAAGCCCTTAAAAACTCAGAGAACAATACACTTAATGTTGGAAACTTTCAAATAGTAGTTGGTCAAGGTTCTGATATGAGCCAAGAAAGTAAAATGCAAAATCAAGAAATGAAAAGAAAGATGAAGGAAAACCGCGCCAAAAAAAATAATTTGATTGAGCGGTTTTAGGGATGAGTTAAATTTAGATTTAATATTTGTAGCAATAGAAAACTTTAATTGCTATAATAAACTTTCTATAGCAGCTTATATAATAACTTTGCAAACTATTTGAAAGCTTATTAATATGAAAAAAGACATCGAAATCCCGAAAGTTGAAAACGTGTACTTAGCCATCGTCAATGAATATAATGAGATTTATAAAACTCACGATTGGAATGCTTATATCATTAATGATAAAGAGGTGGATTTAGAAGTAGTGTTGATTGTTACCAGTGGCTATTCAGAAAAGAAAACAACTTCCATCTTTCGAAAAAAATTAGACTTGCTCCCAAAAAAAAGCTATGCCAAAATAGAGTTCATGCCAGAAGAACTGTTCGTGCTGAACAATGAATTTAAAGTCACTTTTTTTGAAGGAAACGCCATGTTTGAAAAAACATATCTTTTCAGAAAAAACACGATTAACGATAAAGCTTTACAGAATATTCCGTTGATGGAAGTGAGAGGCGTTTTGGTGAAATAGAGATTATAGAACGCAGATGACGCTGATTATTCTAATTTGCACGGATACAAAAAATCAGTGAAAATCCGCTAAATCTGTGTCATCTGTGTTCAAAAAGCAGAACGCTGATAACACTGATTATTATGATTTACGCCGATAACAAAATAATCTTAAATACATTTCAGAACGCAAAAACAATCAGTGAAAATCCGTTAAATCTGCGTCATCTGTTTTCAAAAAATCCAGATAAAAAACATGAGGTTCCTGCCTTCGCAGGAACAACTACTTGCTAATCCAACTTTTCTGTTAATTTTGAAAATGTACGTTTTGGATCTTTGCCTTCATAAAGAATGGCATAGATAGCGGTAATGATAGGCAATTTGCCTTTTCGCTCATTCTTTTCAATCAAGTCGAATGCACTTTTTGTAGCATAATAACCTTCGGCCACCATGTTCATTTCCATTTGTGCTGATTTTACGGTATAGCCTTTCCCGATCATGTTTCCAAACATTCTATTTCGAGAGAAAATAGAATAACCCGTCACCAATAAATCACCTAAATAAGCTGAATCATTGATGTTGCGTTTCATCTTATGACGTTTTTTAATGAAACGTTTCATTTCGCGTATAGCGTTGCTCATCAATACGCTTTGAAAATTATCACCATATCCCAATCCATGGGCAATTCCTGCAGCAATGGCATAAATATTTTTGAGCATAACAGCATATTCAATACCAATAACGTCATCACTTGTTGCTGTTTTGATATACTCACTTGCCAAATTTTTAGCTATTTCTTTAGCTTTATTTTCATCGGCGCAAGCAATGGTCAAATAAGACAAACGCTCGAGTGCCACTTCTTCAGCATGGCAAGGACCCGCAATGACTGCTATATCCTCATAAGGAATATTATAGATATCATGAAAATGCTCTCCCACCAACTTACCGGTTTCGGGCATGATACCTTTAACTGCGGATACAATAATTTTATCCTTCAGATCTATGGTCAATTTTTGCAATTCGTCATGAATAAAAGCAGATGGAATCACAAAAATCAAGACATCGGCATAATCTGCAATTTCATTAATATCATTACTGATTTTAAGTTGTGTCTTATTAAATTCAACAGAGCTTAGGTAACTTGGATTGTGCCCGGCTTTTAACAAGTGTTCTTTAATATAAACACTGCGCATATACCAACCTATTTCGTCCAGATTTTCACATAACATTTTCACGATGGCTGTAGCCCAACTTCCTGATCCAAAAACGGCATATTTTATCGGTGTACTCATAAATAAAACAAAATTAAAAACCTTCAAAAGTACATAATTTTAAAGTTTATTCCATTTCAAAAAACTTCAAAACCAAATTTTTGGCACGTGTTTTGAAATCTGCCCTATTATAATCTTTAATTTGTTGGATTACGAAAAAGGCAAAATCTATTTAAATCCTAAAGTTTAAATAGTAATTCTAGATTGTTTTGCTAATTTCAACCGGTCGATATCAAAAAAACTAATCCAAGATTTTAAACAAAAAACGGAACCAATGAAAGCTATAAAACTACTTTTCGGATTTGCCCTTGCCGCAACCTTATTGACGTCGTGCCAGTCCAACTCCATTCATGATGAGCCATCAATTTCATTAAATCAATTGTTGCGTTCTTACGATCTGTGGTATGTTGACATCAATCAAACGATTGGTCGTGGCGAAACGGCTTTTTTACAGATTGCTTTTACGCTGTCTTTTAAAAATGGAATTTTATATGCCAACAACAATTTGGTTGGTTTTGGCCCTAACGGACAAGGCAATGGCTTTGGAATTGACGTTGGAGAATATGATGCGTATGACATGATTTTGGACGTATATCATGACGTTGATGGTTTTCAAAGTTTTGATGTTTATCAAGTAGATTATGATACGATTGAATTGTACAATCCATATAATGATACGTCGTACTTTTTACATGGCTATCAAAAATCACAATTTGATTATGACTTTGTATTTTATGATAATATCCATTATTTCTTGCAAGAATATCAAGCTTGGGAAAAAACTTATGCAAGCCAAAGTGGTAAGCTCAACGAATTTGATAACGAAAACTATTTACAGTTTTTGGCTGGTGGAAATGACTCCGAATTTAGAAGTTCGCAAGATGCCAATATTTCAAATCCAAACAAGATTTATTGGGATTACACAGGGCTTTATAGCGTAGGAAATATTAAAGGCAATACGCACCTCAAAACATTAACATTAGATTATGATTTTAATGGCAATGAATTATTTGAATTGAGCGTTATTAATGATCAGAGAATAAGATTGTACCATAATTATTCGGGTACGACTTATGAATTTACCGGACGTGGATACATTCAATACATGAGAGGTGTTGAAGGAAAATCATCGGTGGTTGATGGAAAAACCCAGTCCTCGGAAGTACAGAAAAAACGCAAGCAGACCACTGCTAAAAAAGATAACCCTAGGGTAAGCAACAGAGGCTAAATTTTGGTTGGTTATTTAGTTTCCAGAAACGCTCATTTTGATTAAGTTCAAGTGAGCGTTTCTTTTTTAGATCCTTTTCAAAATGGAGGTGAAAATAAAAAATGGAGGTCATTTTCATTAAAAAACCTCCATTAATTTACTTATTGAATGATTCTATAACTGTGACAAAATCGTTAGCAACTCGTCTAACGAATAGGGTTTTTCTATAATTTTCTTATCCTTATCCAAAATAAAAAATGTAGGCGTACTCTCTACACCATACTCACTGCCCATATATCTTATAGGGTTTCCTGAATCTATCACATGAATAAAATTGGGGTATTTTTTAATCTCATTTCTCCAAACTTCCGATTCGCCTTGTGTGGCGTATGCAACCACTTTTATTTTTTTGGCATCCATCTGATCGACGGCTTTTTTAATTTCAGGAAGCTGTTCCAAACAATGAAAACAACCACTGTTCCAGAAAATAAGAAGATAATTATCGGCCAAATTCAATTTGTGCAATGTCGCTGGCGTATTTTTATCATTAACGTCCAAAGTAATCGGAAAATCTAAAGCTGTTGCGCCAATGGCAGTGTTTTTCTGAGTGGTCAATACGCTCAAAAGAAGATCATCTTCAGCTTTTTCAGCTAGTTCAAACAAATACTTTTTTGAAATATAAACCGCAACATTATCCTCTCCAATCATCGTCATGTTTTGCCAAACTGCTCGCAACAACGCCAATTTCACATCATCATTGCCTTCACCTATATAATTGACCAAATTATCTATTTGGCCTTCGTAAAATTGTTGTGTCGGATTTGAACTCATCCCAAACACGTACGCCATAACGCGATCGGTCAGAAAGGTTGAACTTTGCAATAATGAATT
>NZ_DATJCY010000255.1:0-2817 GCF_035577925.1 Gelidibacter sp.
CAGATAATGTTTTTGCCATAAGCTGCTGCTTTCTGTTGGATTGTTTTTAACAGTTCGGGTTGGTCGAGTAATTCATTTAAGGTATTGACCAAACCATCCTCGTCCTTAAAATCGAAAAGACGGCCTTTATTTTCGGTAAGCAATTCTGCAGCGTGCCAGTACGGTGTTGAAACTACGGCGCATCCCGAACCCATGGCATAAGTTAATGTGCCACTTGTAATCTGGGCTTCATTGACATAAGGCGTAATATAAATATCGCACGCCGCTAAATATTTGAATAATTCTTTTTCTTCTACAAATTCATTAAGCAAAAGCACATGGTGGCTGAGTTTTAGGTTTTTTATGAGCAGTTGAAGGTAGTTTCGGTATTCCTCACCAGCACTTCTAAACACATTTGGATGTGTTTTTCCCAGAACGAGATAAAAAACTTCGGGATGTTTTTCAATGATTTTTGGCAATGCTTTGATGACCGTTTCAATACCTTTATTGCGTCCTACAAAACCAAAGGTGAACAGTAGTTTTTTATTATTTAGTTTAAGTTCTGTTCTGCTTTTTTCCTTGTCATAATGAAAATCGGGAAGACCATGTTCAATTTTAATGATTTTTGAGGATGGCACTTCATAAATATCTTTAAGAAACTGAATGGCTTTATTGCTCATGACAACCAATCTGTCAGACATCTTGCAAATTTGCTTTAGTATGGCTTTTTCGTTGTACGAAGGCGTTTCAAGGATGGTATGCAGGGTTGAAATGAGTGGAATATTTAGACGATGTAAAAGCGGCAAAATATAAACACCACTTTGTCCGCCATATATTCCAAATTCGTGCTCTAAAATACAAACTTCAGCGCCACTTCTATTGATGTAATCTGCGGCAGCCAAATAATCAGATTGATGATCTTGTTGGATGGTTAATTTAACTTCGGAAGGAAAAACATAGGTTTCATGATCATTGGTCATTGCGATTACAATGATTTCATTTTCATGGTTTTGTATATTTTTCATGGCATGTGCAAGGCTATGCGTAAACGTGCCAATACCGCATTGTCGTGGTGGATATGTAGCTACAAAAGCAATTTTCATTTTCTTTTGGAATTAAATTATATAAATCATAAACTTTATTGAACTGTGGAAAATTAAATATGTTGCTGTCTAGTTTATAATGTAATTTTTTGGTTTATTTCTGACGAATTTCATCAAAAAATGGTGTACTTTTTTTTTCAACGCACGTTGCGGCATAGAGATAATTTGACGCACTCCAAGTTTGCCAATCCTGACCCATGGGTGCACCGGTTTGTGATTTATACCATTCATTAAAACTAAATTCAAGTTGGTTGTTTCTGCCGTTTTTTATGAGATGGGTCAATGCTAAAAGTTTTCTTTCGGCCAAATCAAACTCTTCAATGGCAACAAGTGCAGCAATATAAAAACTGCTAATAAAGGGCCAAATCCCACCATTATGGTAATCACCAGGCTTATTAAAATCGTAATATCTTGGCAACCAATCTTCATCATCAGGTTGTATAAAAGGGAAAAAATTAGGGGTAACATCTACTATTAAATCTTCGGATTGTTGCATCAGTTCGCATTCATTTTCTATCCATGTAACCATGTGTTTGGATTTTTCTTTTGATGCTAATCCTGAAAGCATAGCGATGCTATTTCCCAATAAATCAAACCGATTGTTACTATAAACCTTATAGGACCATAAGGCAAAATAAGGTTTGTCCTTAATGGCAAGTCCTTCATGTGGGCAACTTTGTGTTTTATCAGACGCATAAGTTAATTGGTTAATGGCATTTCCCAAATTTTCAGCATCTTTCTGCTTTCCAACAAACTTCATCCCCGAATAAGTCAGTGCATTTACAAAAAGCCCATAGCCTAATACCCATTGCTCATCGCGCCAATCGCTGGTAGGTTGTTGTGCAATTAAATAATGACTGGTAGGACATTGGAATTCCATCCAAATCAAGGCTTTTTCAACGGCGTCTTTCAAAAAATTAGGCTCGCCAAGAAGTGTTCTAAGAATTCCGGCTGCCGTCAGAAAAAGAGGTGTGGTATCACTAGATCCTGTGTTTTTTTGGTCATTTACAAGAGAAGGGATTTGTCCATTTTCGGTCTGATTTTTAGCTAATGTCAAAGCCACGTTTTTGATGCTTTCAAGGAGTTGCGGATTCTGGCTCACTCCAATTCCCAATGTCGAAATTAAAAGATCTCTGGTATAGGGTTCGGGATAGCCCCATCCTGCGGTTCGGGGTAAATTGGCAACGGTTCCGTGCGCATTGTGCAAAAGCACGTCTATGGCCGCTTTTTTAGCGCTTTTTATTAAATTTTTATCCTCAGTTTTCATTTTAAACTTATTTTATTCCCAATCGGTCTTCTAAAATTTGAAGAAATTTTTTCGTCACTACTTTGTAGTCAAAATGTTCTACAGCACGTTGTCGTCCGGCATTTCCCATGTTTATCCTTAGGTTTTTATCTTCCATAAGTTGCAGTAGATATTTAGCTATGTCGTTAACATTAGCTCTATAATCGACGGTTCTTGGTGTTGTAAATGCAATTTTCCTATTGGTTTCAAAACCCGATTCTTCGCCTAAAGTAACTTCGTTAACAACAATTCGTTGTGCCACATCCGCTAAAAAAGCAGTTTCACCATCAATTAAAGTATCCAACATTCCCATGGCTTTTATGCCGATAACAGGTTTGCCACAGGCACCCGCTTCTACTTGTGGCATTCCAAAACCTTCAAGACGCGATGGTGCTGCATAAATATCGCAAGCAGCCATTAAATACGGCATAAAATTTCTCGAAACGGTAT
>NZ_DATJCY010000256.1:0-1628 GCF_035577925.1 Gelidibacter sp.
GATGTTCGGTTTGAGCAGTTTATGAATGTTGCTTCACAAATTGAAAACAATTATTATCAAGCGGCAATATTACGAAGTCTGATCACGGATAATATCAAAGTTGAAAAAGAATGGAGTCAATTAATCGGTTACACTAAAAAATAGAATCTGATTACTATCAAGCGGAAATTTTAAAAAGAATTGCTTCAACAATGCCTGATAATGAGGTTTTAAAAAAGGAATTTAAAGAAGCAGTAGCCGCCATAAAATCCGATTATTATTATTACGCAAGCTTGATGCGATCTTTGAATGATTAAACAATTTATAAAGTAGAAATTATGATCAAATTAGAAAATATTTTTAAATGGTACCAAGTGGGCGGACTTCCGTCGTTTGTGCTAAAAGACATTAATCTTGAAATTGAAGAAGGTGATTTTATTTCCATTATGGGACCTTCAGGTTCAGGAAAATCGACATTGCTTAATGTTATCGGAATGTTGGACGAGCCCAATGAAGGCAAATACCATTTTATGGGCGAAGATGTTTTTGCCTTAAAACACAAAAAACGAACGGCATTATTTCAATCCTATATGGGTTATATTTTTCAATCGTATCATCTGATTGATGAATTGACGGTGTATGAAAACATTGAAACACCGCTTATTTATAAAAATCTATCTGGCAAAGAACGAAAAGCCATTGTGGCCGATTTGCTTGATAAGTTTAATATTGTCGGGAAAAAAGATTTATTCCCGGCACAACTTTCTGGCGGTCAGCAACAACTAGTTGGCATTGTAAGAGCTTTAGCAACTTCGCCAAAATTACTGTTGGCCGATGAACCTACAGGAAATCTCAATTCCAAACAGGGCGAAGAAATCATGGAACTTTTTACCGAACTCAACAAACAAGGAGTTACCATTATTCAGGTAACGCATTCCGAAAAAAACGCTGAATATGGAAAGCGGATCATCAATTTATTAGATGGCGGAATTGTAAAAAGCAGAAGTTAAGATCAGTAAAAGCACTAAAAAAAATCACTATCAAAAAAGAAATCTTATGACACAATTCAAATTTATTTTCAGGAAATTATGGCGAAACCGCCTTTTTACCCTACTGAATATCCTTGGCCTTAGTGTATGTATCTGTGTTGCCTGGATTATTTTTAGAATGGTCAGTTTTGAATACAGTTTTGATAAAAAGTTTTCCGATTCTGAAAATATATATCAGGTCGTTTCCAAAAGTTTAGATCCCGATCGTAATCGGGAAAGTGGTTTTGCGGGAGTTTCGTTGCCGATATTGAATGCTTTGCAAAATGATATTACAGGCGTGGAAAAGGTAGTGCCCATGTTCTATAAATCCCATCACCGTGCTGTGATCAATGATGGCGCAGATACTCCGATTCGCCAATTTGAAAATGGAGATAATGATATTCGATTAGTTTCTACCAATGTGGATTATTTCAGCATGTTGGATTATCAATGGCTTGCGGGAAATGCTTTAACTGCTTTGGATGCGCCTGATAAGGTGGTGCTTACCGATACAAGGGCGCAGGAGTTTTTTCCATCTTTACAGTTAGAGGAAATCATCGGGAAGGTGATTGTATATGATGATTCTATTTCTCGCCGGATTTCTGGCGTGGTGGCGCAATT
>NZ_DATJCY010000257.1:0-6336 GCF_035577925.1 Gelidibacter sp.
CAATCAACTCTGCGCCCTTGCGCCTCCGCGAGAATAAAACACTGATGACACTGAGTTTCTCTGATTAAAACTTATTTCCCTTTCAAAACTTATTCAATCAACTCTGCGCCCTTGCGTCTCTGCGAGAATAAAACACTGATGACACTGAGTTTCTCTGATTAAAACTTATATTCCTTTCAAAACTTATTCAATCAACTCTGCGCCCTTGCGCCTCCGCGAGAATAAAACACTGATGACACTGAGTTTCTCTGATTAAAACTTATTTCCCTTTCAAAACTTATTCAATCAACTCTGCGCCCTTGCGCCTCCGCGAGAATAAAACACCGATCAAAATTAATTATTTACCCTAAAATGTTCTATCTGGATCAAACGCATCGAGATTCAATGTCTTTTTTTGGTTTGAAATCACTTCCGAAACCAGTTTTCCAGTAGCAGCACCCAATGACCAGCCCATCATGGCGTGGCCTGTGGCAATGGTCAGGTTTTTACACTTTTTAGATTTTCCGATATAAGGCATACCATCAGGTGATACAGGACGTAATCCTGCTTGCGCATTATTTTTATCTTGTTCACTTAATGAGATTTCGGGATAATAATTGCTCACCGCTTTGGCAATGGTATTCACTCTAAATGTATCTATATTATGATTGATTCCTGCAATTTCCATGGTTCCCGCAAAACGCGTAAAATCATGCATTGGCGTAATCGCTACACGCGCTTCACATAAAATAGCCGGAATGGATATTCCCGTTTCTTCTTTGACATTAATACAATAGCCTTTTCCTGCTTGTAATAACAATTGTAAATTCAACTTTTTACTCAACAAGCCGCTCCAAGACCCTGCTGCTAAAACAAATTCGTCCGCTTGATAGGTTTTTGTATCGGTTTGAATCGCTGAAATAGCACCATTTTTAAGTGTAATATCATTTACTTTTTCATTGGCAAAAAACGCAACACCCGATTCTTTAAGATACGTTTTCATCGCACTCATAAATTCTTGAGGTGTCATGTGGCTATCACATTTATAATAGGCACCGCCTTTGACATTTATGGCCACATGGGGTTCAAGTTTTTTTAATTCATCTAAACTAATTTCCGAAGCATCCAAGCCATATTCTCTAGCTAAATTGGCTCCTTTAATTTCTTCTTCGAGCAACTTTTCAGTTTGGCACAACATCAATAATCCTTTATGCTCCAACTGAAATTGGAAACCCTCATCGCGTCTTATATCTCCATACAGTTCTTGGCTCAACAAGCTAATATCCCGTATTATCGGAATGGATTTATTGACATGTTTTGTAGTACATGATTTATTGAACGCCAAACTCCATTTGATAAAATCTGCGTCAAGTCGTGGCTTTATATACAATGGACTCGATTTATCAAACATCCATTTTACACCTTGCTTCATAGCTCCAGGGGCAGCCAATGGAATAATATGGCTTGGGCAAACATAGCCTGCATTGACATACGACGCGCCGCCCTCTAAATTGGATTGATCTATAATAGAGACTTTATGGCCTTCCTTGTGAAGATAATAAGCAGAACACAAACCGATTATTCCGCCACCAATAATAATGATTTCCTTTTTCATTTAATCGAGTTTAAAATCCCAAATTGGCTGTACGCCTAAAAGATGCTCTACAAAATAATTCCATCTTTTTTTAGTAAAATATTGGTTGGCCTTACCTGTAAAACCATGACGCTGACTTGGTAAAATCAATAAATCAAATTCTTTATCTTCATTGACCAAAGCTTCCGCCAATTTAAAAGTTGCCGACGGATTTACGTTTTCATCAATCCCTCCATGAACCAACAACAATTTTCCTTTCAAATTTTTAGCGTTGGTAATGTTGGAAACCTTCTCATAAGTTTCATCTACCGGCCATCCTTGGTACATTTCTGGCCACCACACTTTTTCCATTCTAAAATCGTGGTCACCAGCACTTGCTACGCCAACTTTATAAAAATCCGGAAAACCCAACATCGCTCTTCCAGTGTCATAACCACCGGCAGAATGTCCAAATATTCCAACCCTATCGGTATCAATCCAACGGTATTGTTTTCCTAAATGTTTAATGGCCAAAACATGGTCTTCCAAGTTGTTTTCCATGTTTTTATAAGAATGGTTATGAAATGCTTTAGAACGCCCCGAAGTTCCTAAACCGTCCACTTGCATGACGATAAAACCCAATTCGGATAACGACTGATTGGAAAACGCAACATCAAATGATTTTGGAAAACGTTGTGTATGCGGCCCGGTATAAGTAGCATCAATAATTGGATATGATTTTGAACTGTCAAAATTTGTAGGTTTCCAAATGGCGCCGTAAATCGTAGTTTTGCCATCTTTAGCAAGCAATTGAAACACTTCTGGTGATGTCCAGCCTTTTGCAACCACTTCAGAAACATCCGCTTCCGTTAATTGAGTAATGATCTTTCCTGTTTTTGAATTTCTTAAAACGGTTTTTGTTGGAATGTTTACCGTAGAATAATTATCGACAAAATACTTACCATCTTTTGAAAATGACACGATATGATGTGCATTTTCCGGTGTCAGCAAAGTCATTTTTCCTTTTAAAGATACTTTATATAAACGCTGATGATACGGATTATCTCCAGGTTCTTTTCCTGATGCCAAAAAGTAAATATCGCCCGTAGATTCATCAATATAACTCACATCATTGACATAAAAATCGCCTTTTGTAAGTGCGGATAAAGTATTGGTTTTTAAATCGAAACTATATAATTGTCGCCAACCACTTCTTTCTGAAAGAAAAATCAAAACATCTTTTTGTTCTAATTTTTGATATGAAAAATTATCGATATTCGTTTCGCTCGTTTCAGTAATTAAGTTACGATTAGACGAGTTGTTTAAATCGACCAGGTTGACATAGGAATTTTTATAACCACGTTCAATATATTCGGCAAACAAAACACCCGATTTACTGGACCAATTGATGGCAAATCGATTTAAATGCGTGAATTCCGGAAAATCGGTTTTTACTTCTTTCTTCGTATCGATATTATAAAAAACAGGTCGTTCGGATACCAAGTTTGTATCGCCGGGAGATCCTCTATAATACGAAAGTAATTTTGGTTTGTATAACGAATCGATACTCCAATCGAGCAAATACATTTTTTCGCCTTTGCTTAAATCAATGCGTTTTGTAAATAACCATTTAGAATCTGGAGACCACTCCACCGAAAAGCGTTTTGGGCGTTCTCCGTTTTCGCCTTCAATAATATCCGACCATCCGTAATAGGTTCCATATTCATAATCCCTTTTACCATCAAAACTTAATTGATGGACCTCGTTGGTTTGAGTAGATTTAATATATAAATTATAATCTTTCGTATAAGCAATCCATTGGCCATCAGGTGACGTACTTTCAAAAGGATCTCTTTTTGTTTTCGGTTCTTCTTTAAGTTGAAGATTATAGTTGTCCAAATTTAAGACATAAGATTTATCCAACGTACTAAAAGACAGATGTTTTGCGTCATCATAATCTATATTTCGAAGTGAAAAATGGGTTGGATTGATGTTTTGTCCAAAAGTTTCCTGAAAAGCCTTTGCCAACTTTTGATGATCAAACAACGGTTTTACCGTAGGGTTTTTAAAATCGACAGTTTTATAAGTTTTTCCATCTTTGGTATAATCTACAAACCATAATCCCGAACCATTCTTAAACCAATTGGCCGAGGTATAAGTATTGAAAACCGACTTATTGTTCAGGTTGTTGTTCATATAACTTACAGCGCGTCCATAATCTTCCAAGGTTAAATTTTGCGACTGTACTGAAGCTGATATGCTCAGCAGAAAAAAAACATAATAAAAATACTTCATTTGATTTATTTTTTAAATGACTTGAAATCCGAATGCGTACGGATCATTTTCGTCAATGGTAATGGTGTTTTGTCCATATACTTTTGCCCAACCTTGTATGCTTGGCACGATGGCAAGTTTACCGTCCAATGTGGTTTCTTCAACTACACGTCCTATAAATTGGCTTCCAATGAAACTTTCATGAACAAATTCGTCTCCTTTTTTCAACGTACCTTTGGCGTAGCGTTGTGCCATAACTGCTGATGTTCCTGTGCCACAAGGACTTCTATCTATGGCTTTATCACCGTAAAAAACAGCGTTTTTAGAGGTTGATGTAGGATTAGTCGCTTTCCCGGTCCAAAGCATATGGGATACATTTCGAATAGTATCATTTTCAGGATGCACAAACATATTTGGATATTTCTGATTGATTTTATCTCTTAATATCTGTGAATATTGGATCAACTTACCAGCCGTAAAATCTTGTACTCCCGAAAAGTTTTGTTGAGGATCAATAATGGCATAATAGTTCCCGCCATAGGCAACATCAAACTGAAGTTCGCCCAATTCAGGGCAATCAATGGTCAATCCTTCGGCAGCTAAATAACTTTTAACATTGGTCAACCGTACCCAATCAACTTTATCGCCCGTCTGTCCATATTCTATTTCAACGAGTCCAGCGGGAGCTTCCATTCTGATTTTTCCTGGAACTTTTGGTGTGATCAATCCCTCTTCAATAGCAATGGTTATCGTGCCAATGGTACCATGTCCGCACATCGGCAAACAACCTGAGGTTTCAATAAACAATATGGCAAAATCATTTTCTGGATCATGTGGCGGATAAAGGATACTGCCACTCATCATATCATGGCCACGCGGTTCAAACATCAATCCTTTACGGATCCAATCGTATTCTTTTAAGAAGTGTTGGCGTTTTTCGCTCATGGTTTTTCCAACCAAATGCGGGCCACCTTCTTTAATAACTCTTACTGGATTGCCACAGGTGTGCGCGTCAATACATACAAATGTTTCTTTAATCATTATTCCATAAAGTTAGTTAGGGTGAATTTTATCGTTTTAAAGCAGAGGGCAATAATTCATCCGGAAAAGATTGATAACATACCGGACGAACCCATCTTTTTATCGAATTGTTGCCGACAGCCGTAAATCTAGAATCGGTTGATGCTGGATAAGGACCACCATGCTGCATGGACGGACATACCTCAACACCAGTAGGAACGCCATTAAAAATAAGCCGTCCTACCCTATTTTCAAGCGCATCAATAATATCATGAAGATGCGAATAATCTTCTTTTTCGGCGATAATTGTTCCCGTTAATTGACCATCCAAACCATTGATAATTTCGACCATTTCTTCTTCGTCCTTAGCTTTAACTACTAAGGCGAAGGGACCAAAAGCCTCCAAATGCAACTTAGGATTTTTCAAAAACTCTTGACCCGAAACACTTGCTATTTGCGTAGGTGCCGCATTCGCTGCAATGGTTTCCTCAATTTTCCCAACAACTTCTGCCCCTTTCTGAGAAGAAATTATAGCTACATTTTCGACAAATTCTCTTTTTATATCTGGATGCAACATATATTGTGCTTCAATAGCGGTTGCTTTTTCTGCCAAAACTTTAATAAACTGCTGCGTCTTATCACTATCAATCGTCAACAACAATCCTGGTTTTGTACAAAATTGTCCTGCCCCCGAAGTTATAGAACCCGCAAAAGCAGCAGCCACAGCTTCCGATCTATTTTCGATAGCTTTAGGAGTAATGACTACGGGGTTAATACTTCCCATTTCAGCAAAAACAGGAATCGGTTCTTTACGTTGGGCCGCAATATCAAAAAGCGCTCGGCCACCGGTAATACTTCCCGTAAAACCAACAGCTTTGACTTTATCGTGTTTCACCAATGCAACGCCTACTGTTCGGCCACGGCCCATAATATTTGAAAAAACGCCATTGGGCATTCCTGTTCTTTCAGCCGCTTTAATAATTGCCGAAGCTACTAATTCAGAAGTTCCTGAGTGCATGGCATGCGCCTTAACAATTACCGGACAACCGGCAGCTAACGCACTAGCGGTATCGCCACCTCCTGTGGAAAATGCAAAAGGAAAGTTGCTGGCTGCAAAAACCACTACCGGACCGAGCGGTATTAAGGTGCGTCGCATATCATCTTTGGGTAAGGGCAACCGTTCTGGCATCGCCTCGTCAATAGAGTTTTCTCGCCAATCTTCATTTTCTATCAAATTTGCAAAAGAACGCAATTGGAATACGGTTCGACCACGTTCGCCTATAGCCCTTCCTTCTGGCAAACCAGATTCGGTCATATAACAATCCAACAATTCTTGATCCAATGCTAAAATCTCATCGGCAATAGCATTTAAAAATGCTGCTCTTTTTGCTCCTGAAACCTTTCTGTAGATTTTAAAAGCATTCCATGCCAATGCAACAGCTTCATCAACCTCATCGGCAGTAGCTTCATAAAATGCGGTTGGATTTTGA
>NZ_DATJCY010000258.1:0-5446 GCF_035577925.1 Gelidibacter sp.
AGGTTCTGTAGACGGTATGCTGGTGGCGCATGAAAAATTTGGTTCCATGCCGCTTTCTAAATTGATTGAGCCGTCGATTGTACTTGCCGAAAAAGGATTTCATATTTCGGACCAACAAGCACGCAACTATAATTACCATAAAGATAATTTTGTAAGAAACAACCGTAATCCAGAAACGGTGGCTTTAATTAAGGATGAGCCATGGAAAGAAGGGGATCTGTTGGTGCAAAAGGATTTGGCAGAAACCTTGCGACGTATTCAGAAAGACGGCCGAAAAGGCTTTTATGAAGGAAAAACTGCCGAACTTATTGTCGCTGAGATGAAAGCAGGTAATGGAATCATTACTTTAGAAGATCTTAAAAATTATAAATCGGCATGGCGAACACCAATAACCGGAAATTATAGAGGTTATAAAGTGTACAGCATGGCACCTTCAAGTAGTGGCGGAATTGCCTTGATTCAGTTATTAAAAATGTCCGAACATTTTCCATTGTCAGAATTCGGATCAAAAACTGCAAAAACCATTCACGTGATGACCGAAATGGAAAGACGCGTTTATGCGGATAGAGCTGAGCATTTAGGGGATTCTGATTTTTGGGATGTTCCGGTTAAGGAATTGTTGGATGACGAATACATAGCTTCAAGAGTTGCCCAGATAGACATATCACAAGCGACCGATAGTGAAGAAGTGCGGCCAATGGCGTTGGATAATATTATCGAAAAGGAAGAAACTACCCATTATTCTATTGTTGATAAAGACGGTAATGCCGTTTCTTTGACCACCACGATTAACGACGGCTACGGATCTAAAGTTTTTGTGGAAGGTGCCGGATTTTTGTTGAATAACGAAATGGATGATTTTAGCATGAAACCAGGCGTTCCTAATATGTATGGATTATTAGGTGGTGCGGCAAATTCCATTCAGCCAGGAAAACGTATGCTTAGTGCGATGACACCTACCATCATCGAGAAAGATGGTAAATTATTTATGGTGGTTGGTACACCTGGAGGCTCTACCATTATTACTTCTGTTTATCAGACCATTTTGAACGTCATCGATCATGATATGACTATGACCGATGCGGTAGCAGAAAAGAGAATTCACCACCAATGGAAACCAGAATGGATTTCTGTTGAAAAAGGAGCTGTAGATAGTTTGGTGCAAAAAGAACTGGAAGCTATGGGCCATCAGATCAAAGAACGCGGCACCATTGGAAGAGTTGAGGCGATCTTGGTAAGACCTGATGGTTCTTATGAAGGCGCCGCCGATCCAAGAGGTGATGATTGGGCGATGGGGGTGGAGTAACTACTCCAATTTGACTTAAGAAATACTCTTAGGATTTCTAAAAGATAATTTTAAAATCCCAGACTTTATGTCTGGGTATTTTATTTTATATCCGTTATAAATCGTTTGTTCTAATGTTCATTTAACGTTCTGGTTTCAACAACTCAATATTTCTAAATGCTACCGGATGACTTTCGCTTTGAAATGAAATATAGCCACCTTTGATGGTTTCGCCCAATTTATCTTTATATTGTTCATTATAGTCCCTCCATATCGGCACCGCCATATTGTGGTTTTGAATAACGCAAAACTTCTTTATCATTGATTTTATGAATGATTAAAGAATCGCTATAAACTTCAACTTCCAGATTAACCCATTGATCGCCGTGATAGGTTTCAGAGTTTGATTCTGTACAATGTTGAGTAATTAATTCGCCATTCATAACCACGTTTGTGCCTGGTGTGCATAAATTTGCCGTAGTTCGTGCACTGCCTTCGGTTATTCCGCTCAACATTTGAACTTCAATACTCACTGGAAAACTCTGGTCTTTGGCCATTTCTTTAGGATCCTCACAATGGATCATAACACCACTATTTCTAGTAGCCCATCCGGCGCCATCTTCAACTTGGTCCTCATCAAAACGGTATTGCATTTTTAATTTATAACTAGAAAATGGTGTTTTGTAAAATAGATGGCCATCAGACTCATTAAACTTTCTGTTATAAACATCATAGGATACTTTAATGGCACCATCTTCTACCTTAAAGGTATTATGGATATTATCGCCAAAATCATAGCCTCTTATTTTTGCTGTCCAACCATCTAAATCTTTACCGTTAAATAGGGAAATCCAATCTTCCTTAACTTCATCCTCAAGCTTGACACCGGAGCTTTCAGATTCAGGTATTGATTAACAGCCAATCATTGTCAAAACAATTACAACCATTAAAATTCGGTTGATTTTTCTGTGCATACGGATTGATTGTAAGCGTTTTTAAAAATTGAAAGTCATAAGTCTTATGTCCTATCGTCCTACGTCAGCTTTAACCATTTAACAATCTTCAGGACGGCTATGCTAGGGTTTATAATGACCAAGCTTTACCACCGGTAGCCTCTTCCAATGAAACACATCCTTTTTGCTTACCCGGAATAGGATCATAAGCCAATACATTTTTTCCAATTTCTTCACTGGTTTTAAATGCCCAAACCGTTTGGTCTCGGATTTTTAAAAGTGTCATAAAAACTAAATGCTCTTCCTGGATATACGCTAATCGTTGCTCTTTTGTGACTCTTAAGTATTTAGATAATAGCGCATCAAAATCTTCTGTTTTTACAGCAATCGGTTCCTCTGTTTTTGGAGGGGTGGCTTCCTCGTTTGAAATACCCAATTCTTCCATAATAGCGTCTAATCCTGTGGAGTAGAGTTCCTTTTGTTCGTCGTTTGCTGTTTTAGAGGTGTATAGATCAATGAATTTTGGCACGTTAACATCCAGTGCGCCTGGTACATCTTTTGTTTTTGGTATTATTAAATCGACCAAATTCTCTAAAACATACGCTTGTTTGTCTGAAAAGAATACTGGTATCCAAGGTTCTTCAGGTGTTGTTGTACAACTTTGAAGCATGCTTAAAATAGTAGGCGTTGCTATAATATATCCAAAGGATAAGCCCAAGTTTTTTAGTGCGTCTCTTCTGTTCATAATTATGCTTTATTTGATTTGAATTGTTCAATGGCATGATGTGCTGCTCTAGCGGTGATGGCCATATAAGTCAATGACGGATTTTGGCAACCCGATGAGGTCATGCAAGCGCCATCGGTAACATATACATTGGGTACTTCGTGTATTTGGTTATAGGCATTAAGTACCGAAGTTTTTGGATCTCTACCCATTCTTGCGGTACCCATTTCATGGATGCCAATACCTGGTGCATATCGTGTGTCATAAGTTTTGACTTCTCTAAAACCTGCCTTTTCCAACATTTCGGCAGCTTGTTGTTTGATGTCTTCGCGCATAATCAATTCATTTTCTTTCCATTCCGCATCAAAGGTAACCGTTGGCAATCCCCATTCATCTAATCTGTCATAATCCAAGGTCATTTTATTATCATGATAAGGTAAGCATTCACCAAAACCTGTAATTCCTATGCTCCATGGCCCTGGTTTTAAAATGGCTTCCTTAAATTTTTCACCATAGGCCATTTCGGCAACATGTTCAGAAATTCCATATCTGCCGCCCCCGCCTTGATAGCCATAACCTCTTAAAAAGTCTTTGCGTTCAGATGCTTTATCACCTAGATTCCTGAATCGTGGAATGTATATACCGTTTGGTCGTCGTCCTTTATAATATTGATCTTCAAAGCCATCTACCAAAGCATTGGCACCTGCGCCAAGATGATGGTCCATAATATTATGGCCCAATTCCCCTGAATCGTTGCCCAATCCGTTAGGAAAACGTTCTGATTTGGATTGCATTAATATGGACGCTGATGGTATTGCAGAAGCACAACAAAAGATGATATCGGCAGTAAAAACATGGGTTTCCTTGGTTTCAGCATCAATTACTTTAACGCCCGTTGCTTTTTTTAATGAGTCGTCATAGATGATTTCATGAGCAATGGAATGCGGTCTTAAGGTCATGTTGCCTGTAGCTTCGGCCGCTGGTAATGTTGATGCATTACTACTAAAATATCCGCCGTACGGACAGCCGCGCATACACCTATTTCTATATTGACAATTACTTCGTCCTTTGTGTTCGTGATCGCCGGTAATATGTGCAACGCGTCCAATAGTCAACAACCGATCGTCATAATTATTTGCCAATTGGGCTTTAAATTCTTCTTCAACACAATTCAATTCCATTGGCGGTGAGAAAATACTGTCTGGTAAATGCGGAATGCCGAGTGCTTCACCACTGATGCCAACATATTTTTCGACATAATCATACCATGGCGCAATATCGTTATAGCGTATGGGCCAGTCCACACCATGACCATCTTTCAGGTTAGCTGTAAAATCCAAATCACTCAACCGATAGCTTTGACGGCCCCATGTTAAAGAACGTCCACCTACATGATAGCCGCGCATCCAATCAAAACGTTTGGTTTCATTGTAAGGGTGTTTAATATCATCTACAAACCAATGTTTGCTGTCTGCAGCCGTTGTATAGCCTGTTCGCGCTTGTTTTTCTTGTCTTTTTTGTTCTTCTATAGTGTTGCCACCACGCAATTCCGTGTCCCATGGGTCGTTGTGCATGGTAGGATAATCGCCATGTTTTACCATGCGGCCTCTTTCCAGTACTAATGTTTTTAATCCGCCCTCACACAGTTCTTTAGCCGCCCAGCCACCGCTAATTCCTGTTCCAATGACAATGGCGTCATAGTGTTCTTTTATCATAATAATATTTTTAAAATAGTCTAGTTTTATAAATTAGGTTAGGACTAATTTATAGATCGTGAATGTTAAATCTTTTTAAACGCTAAACTTAATCAAATTAGTAGTATTTTATCAAACTTTAGTATTTTCATCGCTAATTTTATTTTTAGATAATTTAATATTAAACCAAAATCGTTATGATCAAAAGTATTATTGCTCCTTTATCTTTATTATTTCTGGTGGGGATCCTATTTTTTGGATGCAAGAAAAATGAAGCGCAGTCCAACCAAACACACGTATTGACCGAAGAAAAAGAACCTTTTTTTAAGTTGTCATTAGCGCAATGGTCTTTGCACAGAGCTATTGGAAATAATGATTTGGATGCGTTTGATTTTGCCGAAAAGGCTAAAGCGATGGGTTTTGAGGGCATCGAATATGTATCTGACTTATATAGAAAAAAGATAGAAACCATGGGAATGGAAGCCGTGCTGGAAATTTTAAAAGAAAAAAGTGAGGCGCATGGTGTTAAAAATGTTTTGATAATGGTTGATGAAGAAGGGCATTTGTCATCACCGGATGAAAAAGAAAGAATTAAAGCAATTGAAAATCATAAAAAATGGGTTGATGCCGCGGAATTTTTGGGATGTCATGCTATTCGTGTCAATCTGTATGGTTCAGGTAGTGAGGAAGAGTGGATTTCAAATAGTACGATTGGTTTAACGCAATTGGCAGAATATGGCAAATCTAAAGGGATTAATGTGATTGTTGAAAACCATGGTGGTTTTTCTTC
>NZ_DATJCY010000259.1:0-10795 GCF_035577925.1 Gelidibacter sp.
ATCATTAACCAAAAACCAATGGTTAAAATAGCCATAAACGCTAAAAATCCTAAATATTGATCAAATGTAAACATCTTGCAAAGTCTTTATAATAATTAAAGCAAATATAGGAGAAACGTTTTGTTTACACAACACCAATTTTTAGAATTATCAACAAGGTTTTCAAAAATCTGGATATAAATCTATAGTCCAACTGCAACTGCTCCATCAGTATTGTATAAATAGTGATTATAATACCCTATTTAATTTTTAGACGCTACAATTCTACTATTCAATCATGTACAAATTATTATTTATAATTAGTCTAAATAAATTTTGATAAAGAAGTTTTGCATAATATATTTGCCCATTCTTTAAAAAAATCAAAACAAACAAACCAAAATCATGTATAATAAATTACTAATATTGTTTGTCCTCATAGGACAATTCGGCTATTCTCAATCAAAAATAGAGGGTACAATCATAGACGAAACTAAGCATACTATACCTTTTGCCAATGTTATTATTGATGGCACAACAGTTGGAACCACCGCCGACGAAAACGGTTATTTCCAATTCCCAAACCTTGCCGTTGGTGCATATATAATCAAAGTATCCTATGTCGGATATAAATCTTCATCTCAAAGCGTCAATTTAAAATCTGGAGAAACAGTAGTCTTAAAATTCCAACTTCAAAACGATTCAGAACTTGATGAAGTTGAAGTATTTGGAAGCCGATATAAGCGTCCTGATAAAATAGAAGCACTCACCAGATTGCCATTGGCACCCTATGAGCAGATTCAGAGTATTTCAATTATTTCTGATAAATTGATTGCACAGCAAGGCAACTTAACAATTGCAGATGCAACCAAAAACGTTCCAGGAGTTTATACTTTTGCGACTTATGGCAATAAACGTGAAAGCATGTCGTCCCGTGGCTTTAGAGGGATTCCAATCTTAAAAAATGGTGTTCGAGTACATTCAGATTTTAGAGGCACAGGAATTTTGACCGATATGCAAGGAGTTGATAATATTCAGGTTCTTAAAGGAGCAGCAGCCATTACTCAAGGTGTTGCTACCGACTTGGGAAGTCCTGGCGGTGTGATCAACATCGTTACCAAAACACCAAAATATTATCATGGCGGCAATGCTTCGGTAAGAGCAGGAAGCTATGGTCAGCTGCGTACGGCATTTGATGTTTTTGGTCCGTTAACTTCTAATGAAAATGTAGCATTCAGAATTAATGGTGCCTTAGAGCGTGCTGATAGTTTTAGAGATGGTGTATCGAGCGATAAATTTTATTTCAATCCTTCTTTTGAATGGAAAGTTGATGACAAATCGCGATTGACCTTAGAAATGGATTATTTTGATGATAGCCGTACTCCTGATTTGGGTACTATAAATCTTGGAGAAAATGATACCAATGCTATTTATGATTTGCCGCACAACAAATTTTTAGGTTATGCCAATGATAAATCCTTAACAAAGAACGCCACGTATTCTGTAAGATTTAGCCGTGAACTGAATGATAAATTAAGTTTGAAAGCTGCTTATTTTAAATCGGATTTAGATTTGAACGATAAAGGTGCCAGTCTTGGTAGTGTTATCAAAAACAATGCTGGAAATCCAATTTACCACCAAAGAAACCGTGGGTATTCTATTTCTGACAGAAAAGATTCCAATAGTGTCCTACAATTTGATCTTATTGGTGATGACGTCAAAACCGGAAGTATATCACATACCTTCCAAGTAGGTTTTGATTACAGAACTTCAAATTATAGCACGTCGTCCCAAACGGCATCAAACGTTGATATTATTGATGTTTACGAAGACATCAGCACCGTTTTGCCTAGTAATTTAAACTTAAGCGCCAAAAGTCTAGCAAGTGCAAAATCAAGAGCTCTTGGTTTTGTTGCCCAGGATGTTATCACCTTTAACAGCTGGTTAAAAACCTTTTTAGGCATTCGTTATAGCAGCACACAAACAGAGACCGAAACAGAGACAACGCAAAGTGATGCCTTTAACCCTTTGGCTGGAGTTATTATTACACCATTTAAAAACATCAATGTATTTGCATCTTATACCAATAGTTCTTATCCACGGACAGCTTCAAGATTGGATATTAATGGAAACTCCTTGGGTAATGAACGTTACGACCAAATTGAAACCGGTATCAAAACGAATTGGTTGGAAAGCCGTTTGAGATTTAATTTTACCTTTTTCAAAATTAACAATAAGGACATCAATCTTCCGGTTTATGATGAAAATTGGGTGGCTACAGGATATTATCAAAAAGGTGGAAATGACGAAAGAAAAGGAATTGAAGTTGAACTAAGTGGACGAATCCTTGATAATTTTGAAGTTATCACTGGCTATTCTTATATTGATGCGCAATACAAAGAACACACCTCTTATGTTTATGGATCAGCACCTTTAAACACACCAAAACACACTTTTAATGTTTATGCCAATTACGGCTTTAAAGGGAAGTTGGATGGATTATCACTTGGCGCAGGCGTTTATTATACGGGAGAGCGACCAATAAATGATTGGAGTTCTGGAGCTATAACCCATGAAGGCATTGTCCCAAACATGAAACCTTTTGATGTCGATTCTTATACGCAAACAAATGCCCAGATTGCTTATCAATTTAACCAACATTGGAATTTTAGATTATTAGCCAATAATATATTTAATAAGATTGGATATAATGCCTACCGCACAAGCTATATCAATCAAACAGATCCACGCAATTTTGCTGGAGTATTAACGTACAATTTCTAAATTAGAATACATCCATATGCAAAAGCGCAATCTGAAAAGGTTGCGCTTTTTTCATTGCATTATAAATGTATCAAATTAACCTTTGATTTTGGGAATTATTAACAATAACCGTCTGAAAATTCCCCGTAAAGGGCTAACTTTGTGTGTAAATAAATCATCAAAAATCATGGAATACAGAATTGAAAAAGATACAATGGGCGAGGTTAAAGTTCCTGCCGATAAACTTTGGGGCGCACAAACTGAACGTTCCCGAAATAATTTTAAAATTGGTGCACCAGCATCAATGCCTTTAGAAATTGTATATGGATTTGCCTATCTCAAAAAAGCCGCCGCATTTACAAATTGCGAATTGGGTGTTTTACCTGTTGAAAAACGCGATTTAATTGCACAGGTATGTGATGAAATATTAGAAGGCAAGCATGATGATCAATTTCCATTGGTCATTTGGCAAACAGGCTCTGGCACACAAAGCAATATGAATGTTAATGAAGTGATTGCCAACCGTGCGCAACAATTGGCCGGAAGAACGATTGGACAAGGCGATCCAGTTATCGGAGCAAATGATGACGTTAATAAATCACAATCGTCAAACGACACCTTCCCTACAGGAATGCATATTGCCATTTATAAAAAAATAGCCGAAAACACTATTCTTGGTGTTGAACAACTTCGCAATACGTTACATAAAAAAGCCATTGCATTTAAAGATGTTGTAAAAATTGGTCGTACGCATTTAATGGATGCCACACCTATTACTTTAGGTCAGGAAATTTCTGGCTATGTTGCGCAATTGGATCATGGCTTAAAAGCTTTAAAAAATACTTTACCACATTTAAGCGAGTTGGCTCTTGGTGGAACTGCAGTTGGCACAGGTTTAAACACACCTAAAGGCTATAGTGAACTTGTAGCAGGATATATCGCAAAATTTACAGGTTTGCCTTTTATTACGGCGCCCAACAAATTTGAAGCTTTGGCAGCACACGATGCATTGGTTGAAACCCATGGTGCTTTAAAACAACTGGCAGTAAGTTTAAATAAAATTGCCAATGACATTCGTATGATGGCTTCTGGCCCTAGAAGTGGTATTGGTGAAATCATCATTCCGGCCAACGAACCTGGAAGTTCGATCATGCCAGGAAAAGTCAATCCAACACAAAGTGAAGCTTTAACCATGGTTTGTGCACAAGTTATGGGTAATGACGTGGCCGTAACTATTGGTGGTACGCAAGGACATTATGAGTTGAACGTTTTTAAACCTATGATGGCCAAAAACCTATTGCAATCTGCTCAACTATTAGGTGATGCATGCAGAAGTTTTGATGAGCATTGTGCACAAGGCATTGAACCAAATCACGATGTTATAAAACATTTATTGAATAATTCCTTAATGTTGGTAACTGCTTTAAACACCAAAATCGGGTATTATAAAGCGGCCGAAATTGCCAATACCGCTCATAGAAATGGCACAACTTTAAAAGAAGAGGCCGTCAATTTGGGCTATGTATCAGCAGAAGATTATGACCAATGGGTAAAACCCGAAAATATGGTGGGTGAACTTAAGTAAACTATAAAATCTGTTTTTTTTTGAACAGAACACCTTATAAAATTGATTAAAAAGCAAGTTAATTTTAATAACTTGCTTTTTTTATACACATTAACAACCTTACATTATTCAAATTAAACCTATGTCCATACTCATTATCAATATTAAAGAACTTATTCAAGTTAGAGCAAAAAACGTTTCTATAGTTAAGGGAAAAGACATGAAAACTCTTCCTACACTTAAAAATGCTTATCTCCTTATTGAACAGGACACCATTGTAGAATATGGTTCTATGTCAGATTACACAAATTACCAAGCTGATTTAGTAATTGATGCCAAAGGAAAAATGGTGCTTCCGGCATGGTGTGATTCCCACACGCATATTGTTTATGCTGGCGATCGGTCGCAAGAATTTGTAGATCGGATCAATGGATTATCTTATGAAGAAATCGCCAAACGTGGTGGTGGCATCCTCAATTCGGCACAAGTTTTACAAAATACTTCCGAAGACGACCTTTATGAACAATCCTTAAAACGCTTGAACAATGTTATGAAAATGGGCACTGGTGCTATCGAAATAAAATCTGGATATGGTTTAACAGTCGATGCTGAATTAAAAATGCTTCGGGTCATCAAACGCTTACAAAAAGAATCATTAGCAACCATAAAAACCACGTTGCTTGCGGCACACGCCATTCCAAAAGAATTTAAGGATCGGAAAGAAGCTTATGTAGATCTTGTGATTTCTGATTTGATTCCAGAAGTGGGCCAATCCAAACTAGCTGATTATATTGATGTGTTCTGTGAAAAAGGCTATTTTGACCTTGATGACACCAAACGTATCATGGAAGCCGGTTCGGCAGTTGGGCTTGTTCCAAAAATTCATGTCAATCAGTTTAATGCTTTTGGAGGTGTAGCACTAGCCGTAAAACATAATGCGCTTTCTGTGGACCATCTTGAAGAAATGAGGCTTGAGGATATCGAGGCTCTAAAAGATAGTCAGACTATGCCAGTGGCACTTCCCTCCTGTTCTTATTTTATTAGCATTCCTTACACACCAGCACGTCAAATTATTGATGCCGGATTGCCACTAGCATTGGCTTCCGACTACAATCCTGGAACAACACCAAGTGGCAATATGAATTTTGTAGTAAGCACAGCATGTATCAAAATGCGAATGACGCCAGAAGAAGCTATCAATGCAGCTACTATAAATGGTGCTTACGCGATGGGTATTTCTGATCAGTATGGAAGTATTTGTAAAGGAAAAAAAGCAAACTTGATAATCACGCGAGAAATTGAGAGCTATAACAATATTCCTTATGCTTTTGGCGATAATCTAATTGATAACGTTATTATTGGAGGAAAAATATTGGAATAAATTCTATGTTGATAATTCTTTAAGACTTATATTTTTAAACATTAAAAAACCCGAAAGTAAAAAAGCTTTCGGGTTTTTAATGCTTTATATTTTTTCTATTCCAAAGTAAATTCTGTGGTAGATACCAACTCTTTTTTGTTGAAAACATTCACCACATAACGACCTTTACTAAACGAACCTCTTGGTGAAACAAATTCACAAATATCAAGGTTTCTGTTTTCGTAATTAAATTTACTGACAATACTATAATTTAAAATGGTCTCATCAAATTGGATTTGCTCATTAGCACCCAAAACATTATCACTTGGATCTAATACCTGAACATATAGTTCTTTATCGCCAGCAGTTACCAAGGTGTTTTTAGCAACAGTATAGCAAATTCTAAGTTTATCACTACGTTTAGCACGTTCTGTAGGGATTAATTTACCTGAACTTCTTTCAATAACGCCAAAAGCTTTTAAACCTACAGTTTGTAAAACGGCTGCACTTTCAACGACTGAAGCCAATTCTGTGTTTTGAACCAATAATGAATCGGTAAACATGGTGCGTTCGGCCAATCTTACATTAGTACTATCCAACGAAGTTGCTAATAATGCATTTTGGATTTTCAATTTGTCATTTTCAGTTAAAAGTGCTTTCATTTCTTCCTGAAGTGACAAATATTTTTTTCTGTAGCTCATTAAGCTGTTGATACTATTTTGAGATATTTTCAAAGAATCCATCAAACCTTGAATTCTGCTTCTGGCCTCGACTAAATCTTGGTTTGCAACCTTATTTTCACCAATGGCAATGTCATATTGTTTTGCCATGTTATTTAAGTCATTCATTACCAATTGCTTTTCCTTGGTTAAGGTAGCTTCGTTGGTTTTCTTTTCATTATACAATTTTGAGGTATAAAAACCTGTTCCTACAAACAAGGCCAATAAAATACCTAAAGCAATCTTTAATCCTGTATTTTTGTTACTACTACTTGAACTTTCCATAAGTTTTGTTTTTTAGTTGTTGATTGTTAAATTAACACTGATTTTTAATTTATTTAAGTGCTAGGAAATAAATATGATGTACTTTTAATTCTTCAAATTTAAAATTAAATTCCAATAATGGGCAAACTTGTTTTATTTAAAACACAAGATTTAGAGGATTTATTAAAAATAAGAGCTAATGAATCTAAGTTTGGCGAACACATTCAATTACTTTCTAATTCTACCGATATATACGAATCTCTTGT
The DNA here is from genome assembly GCF_035577925.1 of Gelidibacter sp. Taxonomy (GTDB): domain Bacteria; phylum Bacteroidota; class Bacteroidia; order Flavobacteriales; family Flavobacteriaceae; genus Gelidibacter. The sequence goes on from NZ_DATJCY010000259.1 coordinate 6,916, forward strand.
TAATTTGGATGTTGCCTATGTTATTATCGGAATTCCTGAAGATATTGGCATATTTGCGAATTACGGAAATCGAGGTGCATCAAGCGCTTGGAAAGCTACATTAAAGGTTTTGCTCAATATTCAAAGCAACACCTTTACAAACCCAAGAAAAGTATTGATTTTAGGCCATTTGGATTTTTCAAAGGAAATGCAAAAAATAGACAGTTATCTTCAGTCTGATAAAAAACATATAGAAAAAGCTCGAAAACTGACCGAAAAAATTGACAAATGTGTCACCCATTTGGTGTACCAAATTGTCCGTTCGGGGAAAAAACCAATCATTATAGGTGGCGGACATAACAATGCTTACGGTAATATAAAAGGGGCATCGCTGGCGTTTAAAAAACCGATAAACGCCATCAATTTTGATGCCCATTCAGACTTTAGACGCGAAGAAGGTCGACATAGCGGCAACGGATTTAGGTATGCCTATTCTGAAGGTTTCCTGAGCAATTATTTTATGTTCGGACTTCATGAAAATTACACTTCCGATCGTATATTCAAAACCTTAGACCGATTTAAAGCTCTGAAATACAACACCTATGAAGAGCTTATCATCAGAAAAGACAAAAAATTTAAAGATGAGTTGGAGCGCGCCACAAAACATGTTGCCAATCAACCTTTTGGAGTGGAAATAGATTGCGATGCCATCAACTTTATCCCAAGTAGCGCAATGTCGCCAAGCGGATTTAGCATCAAAAAAGCGCGTTCATTTGTGAATTATTTCGGTAAACAAAAAAATGCCGTCTATTTGCACATTTGCGAAGCAGCACCAACTCATGAAACCGAATCCATCGTGGGCAAACTAATCACCCATTTGATCATCGATTTTATGAGAGCCAATTCCTCCAATTATGAATCAAAATAAACAATATAAATTCGATCTTTGGTTATTTATGGCATGCACCATGGTGCTGCTATATCTTCTGTTAATCAATCTTATGATTTCAAAAAACTGGAGCAATGACGTCTTCAATTCATTGATGGACTGGATGAGTGTGCCAATTTATAGTTTAGGTATTATATTGCCAATTGTTGTCGTGATTCGGTTAGTTTTGAATAAAACCCAAAACAGAAGTTTAGCGGTTTTGAGTTTACTATTTTCATTATTATCCTTTGTATTTATAGGATATTCTACCTTTGTATAATTATGACTGTTGAAATTATTTCTTTTGAGAATAAATATGTCCAAGATTTTTATAGACTTAATGTTGAATGGCTGAAAGCCTATTTTTATGTCGAACCTTTTGATGAGGAAGTATTAAGTAAACCCGAACACTACATCTTAAATGAAGGCGGCCACATCTTTTTCGCAAAACTTGGTGACGACATTGTCGGAACAGTTGCTTTAATGCCAACTTCAGATCCACAAGTTTTTGAGCTCACCAAAATGGCAGTTTCCCCAATTCACAGAGGTTATAAAATAGGCCAAAAACTGATGCAACATAGTATTGATTTTTCGAAATCTCTTGAACTGGACAGCCTCATGCTCTACTCCAATACCACCTTAGAAAATGCCATACATATTTATAAAAAATATGGTTTTTTTGAAGTTGAATTGGAAAAAAACACACCTTACGAGCGCAGTAACATTAAAATGTTGCTAAATTTAAAGCCTGTTCAAAAATTATAGTTTGAATTTTTAAAATTATTTTTAGATAGATTTTAGTTTTGATAATGCAGATTTAGCGGGCTAGATCAAGTTGTCAAAGGCTAAAAGATGCTAAAAAGAGCATAAAAAGACAATCAAGAAATTTAAATACGTGCAAAATAAATATTTCGTTAAAATTTAAACAGGCCCTTAAATTAATAAATTTCTATCCAAAAATATTTTGAGTCTGGGCATATTGCAATAACATGATCGTTTTTGCGTCTAGGATTTTTCCAGATGCCATCATTTTTAGAACATCTGAAAACTTTAGTTCCATAACTTCAATTTCCTCATTCTCGCTTTCAAGTCCACCGCCATTATTTATTTTCATTTCATCCGAATAAGGCGCAATAAATAAATGCATTTTTTCGGTCAAAGCACCAGGCGACATATAGGCTTCCATCACCTTTTCGACCTGATTAATGCTATACCCCACTTCTTCCTCCACTTCCCGTATAATAGCCCGTCTTGCGGATTCATTTTTATCAATCGCCCCAGCACAAACCTCAATAGACATGGCTTCATCCTCCTTAACGTCATAAATTGGCATTCGAAATTGTTTGGTCAAAATAACACTTTGTTTTTCAGTATTGTACAACAAAATACACGTTCCATCACCACGATCATAAACTTCCCTCTTAACACGCCGCCAAGTGCCATCCTTGAATCTATAGTCATAAGATATTTCAGTTAAAGTGGCCCAAGCCCTTGAAAGGATTTTGTGTGAAATGTTTTTTATCGTGTTTAACATACTTAACTTTTCGTCGATTAATTTCCTATTTATTGATTGCGAATATCGTTTATAAATGGTGTTCCTTCATTTAAATATTGGATTGTTCGCAAAATATCATAATTCTTTAATATATCACATAATAAGAACTTTCAAATTTTGTTAACAGGTTGAAAACACTTGTGTTATTCAATGTAAATCATCGTTAAAACTCCATAATTCTACTTGTTTTAAAAAAAAGAAGTGCAATATCATTTTCAAAATCGAAGTTTTCTCCAGATTGCAATTATAAAAGCCATTTAAAAAGTTTATATCTTCATAACTTTTTTATAAGTTTTTAAAATGAAATCCTAACGAAATCTATATTTAGCGTATATTTGACCACCCAACCAAATCTAAATTATATTAGATATGACCCTTATTTTTAACAAGATAGTTTTGTCAATGTCGGTGTCCACCGATCAACTAACCATAATTTTACTCATAACTGGTGGTATTCTTTTGTTTTTTATTGCACTGGCCGTAATTAAAATGTACAAGCTCAAAGCAGAAAACAAAAAACTAATTGAAAATCAATCCTTTAAATCTGAAGTTGAAGAAGGCTATAAAGATTTTACCAGTGGCCATCTTTATGGTGACGATAAATAGTCGGTTCATACCTCAATAACAAAAATCATAGCTAGGTTTAATAACCATTTATGGTTGAAATAAAATAAAGAGACTGTCTGAAAAGGCAGTTTTTTTTTGCAGTTTTTCTAGTAAATTCTTAACTTTAAGAATGAGCAGAAAAGTAGTTTTTAAGACCTATGACCAAGACCAGTTAAGTCTTTTACCACCGAGTTATGATGATCTAGTTCCTGTCAATCATCCCGTTCGCATTGTAAATATGATTATTGACAATGTAGATATCAGTGCACTGGAAAAAAGCTATAAAGGTGGTGGCACCTCCAGTTACCATCCACGCATGTTACTCAAGGTTATCATTTATGCATATTTACGCAACCTTTATTCTTCGCGAAAAATAGAACAGGCCTTGCACGAGAACATTCATTTTATGTGGCTCAGTGGACAAAGCAAGCCCGACCATAATACCATAAATGATTTTAGGGGGAAACGCCTACAGGGGCATCTCAAGAAGATATTCCATCAGGTCGTATTGCTTTTGGTAGAACAGGGCGTTGTGAGCCTAAAGGATATCTTTGTAGATGGCACCAAGATTGAGGCCAATGCCAATCGTTATACTTTTGTTTGGGGCAAGTCCATAAAAACAAGTAAAGAGCGTATTAAAAAGCAGTTAAAAGAGTTGTGGTCTTATGTGGAAAAGGTTTATAAAGACCAGCAGCACATCCCGAACACACCAGACTTTGAAGCTATTGATGCTGATAAAATAGAAGCCACCATCAACCTAATAAACGAAGCTCTGCAAGGTAGGGAGATGGACAAAAAAGTAAAACAAAAGC
>NZ_DATJCY010000260.1:0-3571 GCF_035577925.1 Gelidibacter sp.
CTGGCATTAAAACAGGAACACTATCACCTCTAAAGTATGAACCTGTCATAGCCACTATATGAGCACTTGAATTTGCCATAATGCTTTTTAACACTTGCCCTAAAATGTTGTCACCTTCAGCTGATACGTGATGAAATTCATCAATAGTGACCAAAGTATCATCTAATTTTTTTACGTCTAAACCATCGAAGGCAAAACGCAAAGTGGCGTGTGTGCAAATCAAAATTTGTTCATCCGATTCTAAAAAGTTTAAGAATGCCGTTACTTTACTTTTCTCTTCGCCCGGTGTACATAGGTTGTATCGTGGATTGGGGTTCCAATCAGCAAAAAAGCCGTACTTTTTCAATTCTGTTGTGCCAAAAGAGGCCCCAATAGACTTTTCAGGAACGGCAACAATCACTTTTTTAATGCCTTGATGTTTCAATTTGTCTAAAGCAATAAACATTAATGCTCTAGATTTTCCAGAAGCAGGAGGGGCTTTCAGCAATAAGTATTGAGCAGTTCTCCCTTCGTATGCTTTTTCCTGCATTTCCCGCATGCCCAAAGGATTTGTACTTTTACTTTTTCCTGTTTGGTCGTAAGTTACGTGTACTATATTTGGCATTTTATTTATTTATTTCAGTTATTCGAGAATTTCGAATAACTGTGGTTATATTTTTCATTAAATAGGTATAAAAAATAAGCTAAAAAACATAATATGTTGTTTTACAATTATTTATATTGTTTTGTTTTTGTTTTATTTTCTGTTTATTTTTTTTTAGCCAGTACATTTATATCTAATTATCATCTAAAATTCATCTAACTTTAATAAATAGACATTCATTTAATATATTGGCGTTCAAATGTATATATCTTTTTTTCATCTAAGTTATGTCTAAAGTTCATCTAAATTTATTTTACATTATCTGTTTTAGATGAACTCAACACCCACTTCGGATATCTTACAGTTCCTTGATTTTTAATCGTTTTATCCTTTTTTGACATCGCATAAATCATATTTCGGATTTTATTAGATTTTTGTTTTTTATCTAAAACCTTTGGTAAAATGTCTAAAATCAGCTTATCAATGTCTTGCCTCGTAGCTGAGCCGTATTCTTTGATAAAATCTAAAACCATCCTTTTGTAATGCTCATCTTTAAAACCCCTTTGTTTTATATAATCACTTTTTTCGCCTGTAATTGTTGCTAAAGAAGATGAAATGAAAAAATTCGGCTTTCTGCCTTCAATTAACTTCTTGTCTTTCAATTCTTTAATTTCAAAGTCTGTTAGATGCTTTTTCTTTGCCACTTTATCCAATGCAATTATTTCCGGTAAGGTTAAGGAAGACAATTCTGCCAATTTACGTGCGTAATCTAAATCTACTACCTTACCAATTATTTGTACCTGAACTTTGTTATTGTCAAATGTATAGTCTGGCAAAGGGAAAAACTTATTTTTCTGAATAATGAACATTTTCTTTATGCCACTACCAATGGTGTCAATCATATTCAGATTTACCATTGCGTTAGCCAAAAAGGGATTTCTATACTGATTTTCAGGAGCGTCAGCTTGAATTACTCGTTCTATATTTTGGGGGATAAAGCTGCCTGAATTTGAAAAAGTAAGCACGCCATCTTCTCTTTCCACAATATTAATTTTACCACCCAAAGTATAATCTTGATGCGCTATGCAATTATTTAACGCTTCTCTTATGATGTACGGATCAAATTGTGGCACTTCTTGAGGAAATAATGTTCCTTCTTGCAAATATCTATAATTTAAGTTTCTGATTTTAGCTCTTGCTTTATCTGCCGATAGCAATAAGGGACAAGAAAAGTGTTCATAGTCCTTTTCAATATTGTCTTTGTCTTTTAAAATCCAAGAAATTTTAGCGGTACCAGGTGAAATAAAATGTTCCGATTCAGGTTTTCCCAATAGCAAAATAGCTGTTCGTGTAATTTTGTTGTTTATTGTAAGTTTAGCTTTATTTAGAAAAATAACATCATCCCAATTATTTATTTCTTCCGTAAGATGCGTGTTCTTTTTTTGATATTGAGTTCTAGCTTCTTTTATGGCTTCAACAGATAAATCGGCAATGGTTGCTTCTTCAATAGTTTTTGCACTCCAATCAGTTGCAGAAATTTGATTTCGTATTCGCTCTACTTTTTCAATATTAAGTGCGGTTAAACTCTCTCCATTACGGGCGTAATAATGTCCTTTCCAGGCAATAGGCATACCTTGTGGGGCAGCAGGAATTTCAAAAATTAATACATTTCCTTTTACTGTTGATACCGATCGAACTTTAATAAAGTTAATGTTGGGTGAAGTGTTATTGGCAATTTCTTGTTTGTATTCATTGAGTTGTTTTTCTGTGATATTTGTACCTACAATATTTTTATCATTGTTGATGCCCAAAAGTAAATAGGCTACTTTTTGACCCAATAAGTTAGCTTCATTACTCAATGCAGAAAAATATTGACCTAATTTGTTTTTATCAAACTGGCTTTTGGCTTCTTTAAATTCCAAAACCTCTGTTTCGGTTTCAGAAGCCAATAACTTATGTAATAATGCATTGTCATTCATTTTCTCTTCGATTTTTTAACTTTTGCAAAAAGTGACCCTTTTGCATTCACCATTAACAATTGTCTGAACCACTGATTAATTTGATTTTCTTGATTGATTTGATTTCTGATTGAACTTTGAATTGATGAGTCGTTTAAATTCTAAACTCTTCGCTCCAAAATTTATCAGTAAACCTACTTCTAAATTGTAGGCTTCTAAATAATTGATTGCTTGAGCCAAATGAACATCTTCGGTTTTTGTTAGCGCTTTTAATTCAACAGAAATCACATCTTCAATCAAAAAATCTACTCTTCTTGTTCCTATTTGTTCTTCTTTGTAAAAAATAGGCATTTCGTGTTCTCTTGAAAATCCGATACCTTGTAAAATCATTTCTTTTGCCAATGCTCTCTGATAAATAACCTCTTGAATTGCGAAGCAATCACGAATACCTTTTAAAATAAAATTAAAGAAATGAGTAAAACCATTTCCCAGTATTTTATGCACTTCCATTGCACAGCCAATGATTTTGCCTGTCAATTCGGAGTATGCATATTTTTCATTTGTAATCATAGTTCATCATATTAATCAGTTTCAATCAACGGTTCCGACTTTTCTTCTGCTTCGCAAAAAGCGTGTCTTTCTGCAACATTTCTTCATACTGTTTAAACAAGTATTCCAAACGCTCGGTGTCATTTTTAAAAGGCTGCAAACGGTAACATTGCTCTATGGCTGTGTCGAGTTCTTGGTGTGCTTGTAGCAAACCTTTGGGCATTGTACTTGGATTGTACAATTGTGCCATTGTTTTGCTTGGATGTTTGGCTCGCTCATCTAATATGGCAAATACATAAAGGTTTAAATTTTCCTTTTGTTTGGTGGTAATGTCTGGAAAAGGGAAAGTGTTGTAACAAAGTTTTGCTGAATAACGATAATCTGTTTTTAATTTTCCTCCAACATTTCTAACCCAAACCATATGCATGCGTGAAGTTATTACTGCAAATAGCCATGGTTCGGCATTGTATACAACTAAAGC
>NZ_DATJCY010000261.1:0-1724 GCF_035577925.1 Gelidibacter sp.
GGCATGAGTGACATTACATCGTCCTCCACCCGAAATTTTCACTTTTTGCAAACCTTCCTTGCCACGTTCGAGAATGGCAACTTTCAATTGTGGATGGCGTTCTGCTATATTGATTGCCGCAAAAAAACCCGCTGCTCCTCCGCCAATAATAATGATGTCTTTTGCGTTCATATGCGATCGGGAAAATCTGAAATGATACCATCAATACCATAACTTTTTACAAGCGCAATATCATTTGTCTCATTAACGGTCCAAGTATTTACTTTGTAACCCAAATCCTGAAGCTCGTTTACTTTATTTTGATTCAACAATTGATAATCTGGATGAATAGCTTTGGCATTAATTGTTTTCGCAAAATTTAGAGCGTCATCCATATTAGACTCGGTCAATACAGCCAAAGGAATATTTTTATTGGTGTTAAAAACTGTTTGAAGTTCGTCATAATCAAAACTGGACACGATAAAATCGTCAAAACGCCAACCTTTGGTTTCTATATAAAACTGAATGATTTCGCACGTTTCATATGCTGTTTGCTGTCCTTTCAATTCAATATTCAACATACATTTTCTATCGATTAAATCTAAAACTTCTAATAAGGTGGGAATTCTGAATTGACCGTTAACATTAAGTGTTTTCAGTTCTTTAAGGGACTTCGTGGCAATTTCGCCAGTAACTCCGGTCAACCGTTCCAAGGTAAAATCATGAAAAGCGACCAGCTCGCCAGTTTGGCATAAATGCACGTCAATTTCGACGCCATCAACTCCTAAATCCATTGCTTTTTGAATGGATTCTAAGGTATTTTCGGCAATATAACCTTTAGCACCGCGATGGCCTATTTTTAGAATTTTATTCACTTTTGTCGGTTTTCTGTTTGTCGGTTGTCAGTTTGTCTATATTCTAGGTTCTATTCTCTATATTCTATTCCGCGTTTCACCAAGCTATTTCGGCCTCAACAATCCCTCTTGGGCAACTGAAGCAACAAGGATTCCGTCTCTGGTAAATATATTTCCTTTTGCAAATCCGCGTGCACCGTAAGCATTTGGTGTTTCGATGGCATATAGCAACCAATCATCAAAATCGAAATCCCTAAAATACCATATGGAATGATCCAAACTTGCCGTTATTGTATTTCCCCAATTTGCTCTGCTGGCATGCCGATTCATAACGGCTGCTAAAATATTATAATCAGAAACATAGGTAAGAATTTGCTGTTTTGATGCTACATCCAATGCTGAAGTATCTCCCTTCAATTTAAACCAGACATTATTAAATGGTGGCAAATCCTTTCCATCAAACGGATTAACAAGTTCAACCGGTTTAAATTCGACCGGACGATCAGCAGACAAAAAGTTTTTTGTTTTTTCTGGAATAAACGCACCAAACTGATCCAACATATCCGTCCAACTCAATAATTCTTCAGGTTGTTTGATTGTAGCATCCATTTTAATTTGGTGCTCATAACCGTTTTCTTTTTTTTGAAAGGACGCCGACAGAATAAAAATAGGCGTTCCGTTTTGTTCAGCCGTCACGCGTCTTACAGAAAAACTACCACCATCGCGAATAATACTAACATCATATACAATAGGCAGTTCCAAATCTCCAGCCTCCAAAAAATACGCATGTATGGAATGCAGCACACGATTGTTGGTAATGGTCCTGGTGGCCGCATTAACCGCTTGCGCCAAAACTTGACCTCCAAACACATTTGGACTTCCTACAGATTT
>NZ_DATJCY010000262.1:0-2224 GCF_035577925.1 Gelidibacter sp.
AATCAATCCTTAAAAATTTAAAATCTTCAAAATTCAAATAACATAAAACAAACATCATGCATCTTATAGACATACCAAATTTTATAAACACCTACATAACAAAAAGAAAAGAAAGTCTTTTTTTGAAAGATATTGAAGACAACCACAAGCGATTGACTGATAAAATAGCTGGAAAATCCGTGCTTGTCATTGGCGGTGCAGGCACAATAGGATCGTCATATATCAAAGCCGTTTTGAAATATAAGCCTGGAAAACTTTTTGTGGTGGATACCAATGAAAATGGATTAACGGAACTGACACGTGTATTGCGTTCGGATGCCCATACGTTTGTTCCGGATGATTATAGAACTTATCCGATGAGTTTTGGAGACCCGGTGTTTAAGAAAATGTTTTTGGCAGAAGGCCCTTTTCATATTGTGGCCAATTTTGCAGCACATAAACACGTGCGCAGCGAAAAAGACAAATATTCTATTGAGGCCATGTTAGAAAATAACGTGTTTAAAGCCAAGGAGTTTTTAGATTTGTTGATGGATCACAAACCTGAGCATTTTTTCTGCGTATCGACAGATAAGGCTGCCAATCCAGTGAATGTTATGGGCGCCAGTAAGAAGCTGATGGAAGAGGTCATTATGAGTTATAGCAAGGACATGCAAATTACAACCGCACGTTTTGCCAATGTGGCGTTTTCAAATGGATCTCTGTTGGCTGGATATATTGAGCGTTTATTTCAGAACCAACCCATTTCGTGCCCTGATGATGTGCAGCGTTTTTTTGTATCGCCAGAAGAAAGTGGGCAAATATGCATGTTGGCATGTATGCTTGGACAAACAGGCGAAATTTTCTTTCCAAAGTTGGAGGCCGAACAGATGGTCTATTTTAAAGATATTACCTTAGATTTTTTCAAAGCTTCAAAACGACCAATTTTAGAATGCCTATCGGAAGAGGACGCAAAAACAAAAGCTTTGACCCTTAAAGAAGGCGATCCATACCCGGTGTATTTCTTTAAATCGGATACTTCGGGCGAGAAGCTTTATGAAGAGTTTTTTACGGAGCAAGACCAGGTTGATCAAGACAGTTATGCAAGTCTTGGCGTTATCAAAAACGCAAGGCAATTGCCACGTCATCAGATTGACGCCAGTTTATTGGATTTAAGAAGCTTAATGGATTCGGGCAATTATGATAAAACAGCCATCGTAGAGGTGCTCAAAAAGCATCTTCCGAATTTTGAACACATTGAGACCGGGAAAAGTTTAGATCAAAAAATGTAAATGATGTATAGAGCATTTAAAAGGCTTTGTGATATCATTATATCGGGTATTGCTTTAGTCATTTTGGCACCTTTATTAATTCCGATTATGATTGGATTAAAATTGACGGGTGAAGGTTATATTTGGTATAAACAAGAGCGCATTGGTTATAAGAACAAGCCGTTTTTAATTTGGAAGTTCGCCACTATGCTCAAAGATAGCCCAAATATGGGGGGTGGGATCATAACGACAAAAAAGGATCCAAGAATTACACCAATGGGCGGTTTTTTAAGAAAAAGTAAGATTAATGAGTTGCCCCAATTGATTAATATCTTTAAAGGCGATATGAGTATTGTTGGCCCAAGGCCTTTGATGCGCATTAGTTTTGAAACCTATCCCAAAGCAGTTCAAAAAGTGATTTATAATGTAAAGCCTGGTCTGACCGGTATTGGGTCTATCATTTTTAGGGATGAAGAACAATTGATCACCGAAGTGAAAAATAGGGGTGAAGATCCTTGGGCATTTTATTCCGAAAAAATTTATCCGTTTAAAGGCGAAGTAGAAAGGTGGTATCAGTCCCATGAATCGTTTGCTACCGATATCAAAGTCATTTTCATTACGGCATGGGTTATTTTAAATCCGCAAAGCGAAATAGTATATCAATGGTTTAAGGATTTGCCAAGACGGCCATTCTGAAAATTAAACCCCAAAAGGATGTTATAATAGGTTGTGTTTTCAATCTCGGTCGATCATGCTATTAAGGACCAAGTGATAAATTCTGAAGTGATGGCATTATGTTAAGCCAAGTTTAGGACGTATTTCTAAAAGCGAACTAAATATCGAGATAACGTTAATAAGAACTCTTATGTGGTTTTATTTTTGAAAACTTTACAAAATAAGTGATATTACCGGGGTGATTTTGTGAACTGAAAAATTATGGACTTTTAGAAGCTGTTTATGAATTATAGTTTGAATTA
>NZ_DATJCY010000263.1:0-4928 GCF_035577925.1 Gelidibacter sp.
CCAAATAAACAAACTAACTACATTAAACTCATTAACACAACCCTTAGAAATAGTGTCCTCAATAAAACAGTTAATTCCGGAATATAAATCTAACAACTCTACATATGAAGTTTTGGATAATAGAAAATAATCTTGTTTAAAAAATCTCCTCAAAAAATGAAAATACGTATTTTATCACTCTCGCTATTAGCAATATTCATAGCTACATCATGTGCTTCCCGAAAAGATCTTATCTATTTTCAAGACGAACCTCTAAGTGGTGGCTACATAGACTCGACGCCTGAACAACTTTTTTATAAAGCCGACGATATCCTCACTATAATAGTCTCCGCTGCAGATCCTATAGCTGCAAAACCTTTTAATTTATCTACCGTTACCGAAAGTATTGACTTAATCAATGCAACTGGTCGTGAACGGATGCAAAATTATTTGATTGACCATAATGGCAATATAGAATTTCCTGTTTTGGGAACTTTACATGTCGCAGGTATGACTAGAATAGAACTTACCAAAATGCTGAAAGAGAGGATCAGTGAATACACCAAAGATCCCATAGTGAATATCCGTCTCGTCAACTTTACGGTAACAATACTAGGAGAGGTAAGTAGCCCTGGAACTTATACTCTGGAAAATGAAAGAGTTTCCCTACCTGAAGCATTAGGTTTAGCAAATGACTTAACCATCTTTGGTGAGCGCAAAAACGTCTTGCTAATTCGTGAAATAGAAGGAAGAAAAAAATTCGCTAAAATTGATTTAACTACTGTCAACGCTCTAAGTTCGCCCGTCTATTATTTACAACAAAACGACGTTATTATTGTAGAGCCAAATAACGCTAGGATACGCTCCGCTAATTATAATCAAAACAATGCTATTCTTATTTCAGCGATAGGCACATTAACAACAATTTTAGCAGTGTTTTTAATTAAATAAGTTTATTGAGTTATAACATAAAGAATTATGAATCCCAAGACTACCTCTTCAACAAACGAGATTAAAAAAGCTTTAGATCTTTATCTATCTAACTGGAAACTGATTATATTTTTTGTTTTAGTCGCCATAATATCGGCTTTCCTATTTCTTCGTTATACTACTTACCAATACCAAGCTTTTGCTACAATTAAAATTAAAGATGACAAGCAATCTCAAAAACTACCTAGCATGTCAGAAATCAGTAAAGGTGGACTATTTAGTGATGGTAGTAATAAAATAAAAGATGAAATTGCAGTAATGACCTCCAGAACTTTAATTTCTAATATTGTTAAAAATCTACATCTTAATATTAAATATTATGATCAAGGAAAAATTAAAGAACAAGAGATTTATAACAATCCTCCTTTAAAATTAAGTTTTTTCGTTAGCGACTCCATTATCCATCAGGTGGACACAACTTTATACATAAAAATAAAATCACCTTCAGAATTTTTAACTTTTAAAGATAATGGAAATTCTATATTAGAACGAGATGATTCTGAAGGAAAGTTACACACTTTTGGTGATCGAATAAAAACAGGATTTGGTGATATGATCATTATTCCAAATGTTGGAGAATATGCACCGAATGTTGGTAGTAATTTAAAGGTTTCGATAAAACCCGTAAATTCTATTGTAGACATTTATAAATCCAATATTAAAGCATCAACAGAAGAAGGTTTAAGTATTGTTAATTTAGCACTTAGGGACAATATTGCCAATCGAGCTATAGATGTTCTTAATCAGGTTATTAGAGAATACAATAAAGATGTTATTACAGATAAGGAAGATGTTATAAAAGTTACTTCCGATTTTATTAACAATCGTTTGGAATTAGTATTTAAAGAATTGGAAGAGGTTGACTTTACAGCCGAACAACTCCAAAAAAAAAATAACCTTACAGCCTTAGGATCTCAAGCAAATATTTATTTGGAAAGTGAAAAACAAAATGAATTTCAAATTAATTCTACTGCGAACACGATCCAAATGATTAGCTTTTTGCAAGAAGAAATGCAATTAGAAAACAGGACTTCAGATTTACTGCCATCTAACATAGGCATTTCTGATGGCAGTATTAATCAAATCACAAAAAGCTACAATGAGCTTGTCGCTCAAAGAGACAAAATGCTAATCAACTCTACGGAAAAAAATCCTGTTGTCATAAATTTAAATAGCCAGATTAACGCATTAAAAGAGAATTTAGAAATCTCTTTGGCCAATATGAAGAAGACGAGTCAAATAACACTCGATAATCTGAATAAAGAGGATGCAAGAATCAGAGGGCAGCTTTATTCAGCACCAACCAAACAACGACAACTCAGAGATATAGAACGACAGCAAAGCATAAAGGAATCTTTGTATTTATACTTATTGGAAAAACGTGAGGAGTCGGCAATAAGTCTTGGCATGTTTACTAATAACGCAAAAGTTATTGACTCAGCTTATTCCACGTTCTTACCAGTCTCACCTTATAAATCATTTACATATTTAGCGGCCATACTTTTAGGATTAATGCTACCAATTGGTTTTATCTACGTTAAGGATCTTTTAGACACAAAAATTTATGACAAAGACGACTTAACAGCAATTTTAAATATCCCGTACATTGGTGATATCCCAATGACCAATAAGAAAACAAAACTCATTAATAAGATAGATTATTCGCCAAAAGCCGAGTCCTTTAGAATCTTGCGATCAAATATTGATTTTGTTTTAAAAGATCTTGACAGCAAAACTAAAAAAATATTTATTACCTCCACTCGTGCACAAGAAGGAAAATCACATACCAGTACCAACTTGGCTTCATCTATTTCTTTTTCAGAAAAATCAGTATTGCTGATTGAAATGGATATTCGCGTTCCTAAGATCATGCAATATCTAAAAGAAAAATCGCAAACCAAAATTGGTCTTTCTGATTATTTAGCTGATAAAAAACTAACTCCTGATGATGTAGTGAACAAGTTAAAGGATAATCCTTTTTTGGATGTCATTCCTTCAGGAACTATCCCTCCCAACCCCTCTGAGCTACTTATGAGCGATAGAGTTCAAGAATTATTTGATTATTTTGAAGGGAAATATGACTATATCGTTGTGGACACATCGTCCGTTGGATTAGTAAGTGACACGCTTTTAGTTTCTAAATTTGCTGACATCTTTATTTATGTTGTAGGCGCAGATAATACAGACAAAAGACAGTTGACAGCAGTCGCCAAACCGTTATTTGAGGACGATAGATTACCGAGAATGAATTTATTATTAAATGGAACGAATTTCGGTAAAAAAGGCTATGGATATGGTTACGGTTATGGCTTAGATCCTAATAAGAAGAGAAAATGGTACCAATTTTCTTAATTTAATTGATTGCTTTTTTAAGCAAAAAACTCCGATGTATAAAGCATCGGAGTTTTTTGTTTTTCATCTATAATTTTCGTCTTTTTCGTTCCTTCTTGAGCAACATTAACTCTCTACTTGTTTGTCCAGCCACCGAAGTGTTTTCTTCAGCGCGGCGTATCAAATAAGGCATAACGTCCTTCACCGGACCAAAAGGCACATATTTAGCTACATTATAACCTTCTGCCGCTAGATTAAAACTAATATGATCACTCATACCATAAAGTTGTCCAAACCAAACCCGGTTGTCGTTTTTAGCAATATTCAACTTTTCCATGAGCTGCATCGCCAAGAAACTACTTTGCTCATTATGCGTTCCTATAAACAATGAAATAGTGTCAAGGTTTCTAAGAATATATTCCAGGGTCTCATCAAAATTTTTGTCTGTAGCTTCTTTTGTAGCACAAATTGGTGATTCATAACCTTTCTCTTTAGCTATTTCACGCTCTTTTTCCATATAAGCTCCACGTACAATTTTAACACCTATTGTAAAACCATCTTTTAGAGCACGCTCATGCAACGCTTTAAGATAATCCAATCGATCCCATCGGTACAGTTGCAAAGTCGTATATACAATGGGGACACCAGTATTATACTTGCGCATCATATCTTCGCATAAATCATCGGTTGCATCTTGGAACCAACTCTGTTCTGCATCAATTAAAATTTCAACATCTTTTTCCTTGGCCAACTTGCATACTTTATCGTAACGCGCTACAATTTTATCCCATTCGTTCTGTTCTTCTGTGGTAAATGGTTTTCCTTCACCTTTTTTTTGATATAAATAAGGTCTTCCAAACCCTGTTGGTTTAAATACAGCAATTGGCATGGACTCTCGTTCATCGGCAAAATTGATAATCTTCAACGTGGTTTCCATCGCACTGTCAAAATGCTCCTCGGTTTCCTTACCTTCTACTGAAAAATCTAAAACTGAACTCACACCTTTACTATACATTTTATCGATAACCGGCAAGCAATCTTCTTCATTGATTCCACCACAAAAATGGTCGAACACGGTGGACCTAATTAGACGCTCAACCGGTAAATGTGCTTTCAATGCAAAGTTGGTTGCAGCAGTGCCTATTCTGACCAAAGGTTCATGTGAAATCATTTTAAACAAAAAATAAGCTCTCTCAAGCTCCGAATCACTTTTAAGGCTAAAAGCAACTTCTGTGTTTTCAAAAATATCTGACATAACTTCTATGAAAAATTAAAAACAAATTTAATTATTCATTCTTGATTAATTGAATAAAAACTGCTTATTTTCAGCCTTTAATAAAGTTACTAAAAATGAACTCAATTACTACACAGTCCTATGCCGTACATTTTAATTCTAGAGGCTATAATGAATTAAACAACTATCTGAAACACAATAGTTTTTCCAAAATATTTATAATTGTTGATAATAACACCCACATTCATTGCCTACCCCATTTTATGTCGCAATTGGAAACAGATTTGCAATGCGAGATCATTGAAATTGATTCTGGTGAAGCCAATAAAAACATAGATACCTGTGTTGGTGTTTGGAATGCACTTACCGAATTGGATGCCGACCGAAAGAGCCT
>NZ_DATJCY010000264.1:0-2701 GCF_035577925.1 Gelidibacter sp.
AAGTAGAAAAACATGGCTAGAAAATATAGATTTGTAAACTACATTACGATTATAGTCGTGTTTATCATGGCGAATAGTTGTGTGCAGAATGATGATTTTTCAATTCCTGATGGCTTGGGAGCTGAAGAAAATAAAGGCTTGGAAAACCTATTGGCCAGTGATGCCATTGAAATTCCGATAGCCGAATTAAAATTAAAATACAACAATAGGTATAAAACACCAGTGTTAATTGACACCGATATTTATATAAAAGGTTATGTAAGTTCTTCAGATAGAGAAGGTAATTTTTTTAAGGAACTATTTCTACAGGATGCACCTGTAAATCCTACTGCTGGCATAAAAATTATCCTCAATCAGGTGGATATTTATAACCAATATAATTTTGGAAGAGAGGTTTATATCAATTTAAAAGGCCTTTATATTGGCGAGGAACGTGTTGGCAATGGCCTAATCACTATTGGTGGTATAACGGCTACGGACCAATATGGAACTACCGTAAAATACCTAACCGAAAACCAGCGTAAACAAAACGTATTTCGTTCACAAAACACTTTTGAATTAGAACCTTTGCAACTCTATTTTTCAGAAGTTAGCATCAGTCACTTAGGGTTATATGTGCAATTTAATGATGTAGAATTTGCCGACCATTTAGAGGGCAAGCGCTTTTTTGATCCGGTGCAGGATTATGATACGCTCAGGGCGATGCAAATGTGCTCAAATGATATTGGTTATTCTTATTTTAACTTAGAAACCAGTTCTTTTGCATCGTTTAAAGATGCTTTGCTTCCGCTCGAAAATGGAACAATAAATGGTGTCATTTCAAAAACATTTGATGGCAGCGAAATTGTATTGGCGTTGAATAACCTTGATGATGTGAACCTAACCAAAAGTAGATGTGCACCTTTGCAAATTGAAGATTTTGATGTTGTATTTAAAGAAGATTTTGAAACGGCCGATGACGATGTAGATTTAAATTTTGAAGCTTGGACCAATTTTGCCCAAGCTGGAAAAGTGGCATGGAAAACGCACCATTCTGATGGTAATGGTTATGCTGAGTTTAATCCCATCGGATCTGGGAATACTTCCAATATTGGATGGTTGGTTATGCCAGGAATTCATAAAAACTCAGGATCTCACACCTATTTGAATTTTAAAGCGGCGCAAAATAATGTCAGATCGGCCAGTAATACTTTAGAACTTATGATATCTACAGATTATGACGGCAACAACGTAATGGAAGCAACATGGCATAGCTTAGATGCTATTTTACCGTCGCACAACACGCCATTAAATGAATTTATGGATTCTGGTTTAATTGACCTATCGGCTTATGAAGGAATTTTGTACATTGCCTTTAAAGTAACCGGCAACGGAAGAACAACCTCCTTGTCCGGTGCTTATCAAATTGATGATCTTTTCATTTTTGAAAAGGAATAAATCTTAATCGCACCAACATTATATGACCGTATTTGACCAACTGTTTTTCAATAGTTTTGACCATTATAAAAAAGGCACTTATAAAAAAAACGCCAATACGATTGCCGTTTATTATATCACTTTAGTGCAGATGTCATTGCTACTTGTGCTAGGTGTATTTTTTGCTGAATTTTTCAGTAAAATGCATGTCGTGACTATGACAAGTGGAAAAGCATGGAGCTTGTTTGTGGTCGTTTCAATTTTTATTTATTTTAAAAACTGGATGCGGTATGGCGGTAAAAAACGAAGAGTTTTAAATGCACTTCCCAAGAAAAAAACAAATTATAATATTTGGACTTTATGGTTTATCCCGGTGGTGGCCGTGTTTTTAGCTTTTCTCTTTCTGAAAATTTTTTAGTCCACTACCATCTATCTATCTATTTGTCTGTTTTTTAACAATAATTAATAAGAAAATTCGTTATCAAGAAAACTTAAACAGCACATTATGATAAAAAACTTTCTAACATTACTGGTTTTTGGAATTTCAGTATTATCATTCGGACAAAAGCCTGATACAACATTAAAAATGTCAGAGGATCATAATTTAAACAATCATGATTTATGGGACATTTTAGGGATAGAAGGAGTTCAATTTCAAAAAGCAATTTTTTCTGGAAACAACCTGAAAGGAAGAACTTTTCATTTAAAAGTTAAACAAATATGGGATGGTAAAATTGTTAGCGATAGTACAATAATTAATAGTGCAGATTTTCCTCTAGAGTATTTGAGAAAAATAGAAGATAGTATATTTGAAATAAAAGCCATTTCAAAATTAACTTCAGATAGTAAATTAAAAATGCATTTCGTTTTCCCTAGATTTACTTCTAATTCAAAGTTCGAAATATACAAACCAGAAGAAAACTCATATAGTTTAAGAAATCTTGCGTCAGAAAGCAATCTCGAAATAGAATATAATAAACCTATTGTCCTTTTTGCTCATATACTTCCCTATGATATGGGAAATGGAACGATGTCATATTGTGAAGTAGGAAGTAATGGAAAAGACATTGAAAAATGGGGTGAGAAATTTGGAATTAAGCATTATTTAATATTTGAATTGGAATTTAAATAACTCCTGCTAATAACTTATATGCCATGCCTTTTGGGACACTACGTATGGCTAAAACAAATTGAAACATTCCAAAAATAAACTCAAAAAAAACCTTATTTTTTCAACTGAATATATACCGGAAAATGATCACTAAAACCACCAAGATATTTTTTC
>NZ_DATJCY010000265.1:0-7607 GCF_035577925.1 Gelidibacter sp.
CATAGGTGATTTTGTAAAAAGAAGCCATATTTACGACATCTTCTCCACGATTGTCATTTTGCTGTACCCAAGCTCCTCCCCAAACAAAACCTCTGGGAGCTCCTGTATAAAGACCAATAGCTGCATTTTCATACATTCCCACAACACTTAGTCTTATGTTTTCTGGAGAGCTAAATGCTTCACTTTCTGCAATTTTATTAAATGGAGTCTTATCCAGTAAATTTTCATCCGAGCAACTCGCCAAAGAAAAGATCATGGTGAGTATTCCTAAATATTTTAAAAAATTTCTCATAATTCTTTATTTTTTTAAATTAAAATAAACTTAAGTTCATGCCCAATGCAAAAATTCTATTTCTTGGAGTTGAGAAGTTGTCAACCCCCCAATAAGTTACTGCATCAGGATCTAGTCCTTTATAGTTTGTGATATTGAACAGGTTTTGACCAGTTAGATAAACTCTTAATGAGTTGATTGTTCCACTTTTCAGCATATTATGTGTGAAATTATATCCAATAGTGACGTTATCCAATGAGATAAAATCTCCATTTTCGACATATCGTGAAGAATAATCTGGGTTAGCACGGTTATCACTTGTAGTTAATTTAGGAGTGATACCATCACCTGGATTTGAAGGACTCTGCCATCTTCCAAAGATTTCTTTTGTGTTGTTGCGGAAGTCTTGACTTAACAACTCATGACGTGCATAGTTGTAAATTTTGTTTCCACCACTGAATCTAAATAAGAAGCTCATGTCAAATCCTTTGTAGGTTAATGTGTTGTGCCATCCGCCAAAATATTTAGGTGTTGATTGACCAAGTATAAATTTATCTCCTTCACTTAAAGAGCTTTTTTCAGAAACGTCTGTTGGCGATGCTGGATTATATACTACATATGAACTTGTATTGTAATTCATTTGTACCATTGAACCATCGGCTTTATAATAGACAGGGTATCCATTCTCTTTGTTAACACCCCAATATTTAAATCCATATAGAGAGTTAACTGCTTCCCCCTCTCTAATGATACTTGGATGCACGCTTGCTGCACTTGAAGTATGTTTAGGGAAAATATCTTCGCCACCTGGTAGGTTTGATACTCTGTTCTTGGTAAAAGTAAGATTGAAATCAGTGTTCCAAGTAAAATCCTTAGTATTAAAGACGGTTGCACCAATGCTAAACTCAACACCACTATTTTTCATGTCACCGGCGTTGATTTTAATTATGTTTTCAGGAATACCGGCAGAAGGTGCTGTGGCACTATTGATCACCATGTCATCGGTGTTATTTGAGAAATAATCCGCAGAGAATCTGAGACGGTTTTTCAAAAATCCTAAGTCAATACCTACGTTGAGTTTTTTAGTAGTTTCCCATTTTAAGTTAGCATTTCCAAATTGGTCATATCCAATACCAGTAACATCACCGTATTTGTTAGGGGCGTAAACTCCTAAATAAGGATAGGCACCAATATTGGTGTTTCCTGTTTCGGCATAAGAACCACGAATTTTAAAATCGTTTACTATATCTTTGAAATCACTCCAAAAAGCTTCGTTAGATACGGTCCATCCTAATGATCCTCCAAAGAAAGTCTTTTCTCTATTCTCCTTGTCTAATTTTGACAAGGCGTCATTTCGTAAAGAAAGTTGGACAAAATAGCGTTGGTCAAAGTTGTAGCTCAGACGACCAATATATGAGCGGATTCCATCCTCTTGTTTGTTCCCACCTATATACTGTTCTTCATATACATTGGAGATAATTTGTTTGTTAAAATCTGGATGAGCCACTCCTTCGCCTATCGCATAAAAATATGACCAACTTGTTTGTTGAAATTCAGCCACTGCAGTAGCACTTAAATTGTGGACATTATTAAAGGTTTTGTTATAGTTAATAATGTTTTGAACGTTCCACATTTCATCCTCGAATGAATATTGGCTTAGTCTACCTTTAGGTGACATACCATCTCCATGGTTAGGGTTTAAATAAGTAACCTCTCCTGTATTAGAATGGTCAAATCCAACTTGAAATCTGTAGGTTAGACCATCAATAATCTTAGCTTCAGCAAAGGATTGGATAACATTTCTATCTCGTTTAGAATTATAAGTATTATGTTTCATGATATAAGAAATGTTTGGATATTGCCCTTGAACCCCTCTATGGTTGTCCCAACGTCCTATTTCAGAACCGTTGCTGGCAATATTATAACCCAGAGGATTGTTAGGGTCATAAACCGGAACGTTTGGCAATTGGGTTGTGGCATTCTTCATAAATCCTGATAAAGCGTTATCGCCTTTGTTCATTGCAGTCGTATTGTTTCTGGAGGCTGCTACAGATCCACCAACTTTCAGCCAGTTGGTCATTTCTTGTTCTACTGAAAGTTTAATGTTATACTTTTCTTGCTCATTAACTTTTGGTGCCCCTTCTTGTTTTCCATGACCCAACGAAAAGTAATATGTGCCTTTATCAGATCCACCTGATACACTGATATTCTCTTCTACTTGTAGTGCATTGTCTCTTAATACCTCTTTGAACCAATCTGTGTCATATTCGGTTCCTGCAGCCCAATCGGATACACCATCATTACTTGTTTTCTCGTTAGAGATTGCAACAAAGTCTTTGGCACCTAACATATCATAGCGTTTCATAGGTTTTCCCAAACCTGTAATAGTTGACAAACGGACGTTAAAAGAATTTTTCTTTCCTTTTTTAGTGGTAATTAAAATAACACCATTAGCTGCGCGCGAGCCATAAATTGCAGAAGCAGCACCATCCTTTAAAATTTCAAACGATTCAATATCATTTGGATTTAAGTCTGATAAAGGATTGACGTCTACGTTACTTCCTGAGCCACTACTAGAGTATGGTACTCCATCAACTACATAAAGTGGATCTGTGCCAGAGTTAATGGAAGCTACCCCGCGAATATTAATCTTCGGTGCTTCACCAATTACTCCTGATGAAGATACTTGTACACCTGATGAACGCCCTGCCAACTGCGATTCAAATGAACTTGAAACAAGATCTTGGATGTCCTGTGCTTTAACCGAAGAAATAGCACCCGTTATTTCCGATTTTCTTTGGACCCCATAACCTACTACAACGATTTCGTCCAAAAGCGAAGCATCTTCTTGCATGCTTATATTAATAGTATTTGAAGCACCTACGGTAACTTCTTGGGATTTTAGGCCCACGTAAGTAAATGATAGAATATCACCTGCTTTCGCGCTTATGGTGTATTTTCCATCAAAATCGGATTGTGTTCCAGTGGTCGTGCCCTTGACCAAGATGTTTACTCCGGTCAAAGGAATTCCCGATTCGTCTGAGACGGTTCCCGATATAGATTTTTGTTGCGCAATTGATAGATGCGTAACGAACACTATACAAAGTGTTAGAATTAAACTGAATTTTGTTTTCATTTATAATATGGTTAGAATTATGTTGGCAAAGAAACGAATAATTGAATATGAAACAAGAAATTGTGTTAAATTCTACAAACTTTAACATATTATATGTTAAAATAAATCAATAAATTATCAAAAATGTATAAAACATCCTGTTATTAAGTAATCAGTTGATTATAGGTGTTTTAGGTGTTGGTTTTTTAATGTTATTTAGTTGTATTTTAATAAAAATAACTCCTATTTTACTGGTTATGAGAAGGGTGTTTAATTAATTGGAGGTGCCTTTGTTTAAATTTATAAAAAATTGCTAAAAATGTGATTTCTTAGAAAAAAGGAAAGTCTTGAACTTTTGTTTTTTGAATAAAATTTCTAGGGTTGAAGATTAATTGATTGTAGTTTAAAGTGAAGTTTTCTTGACAAGGTGTATGGTTTTAAATCAGTTTTTACGAGGTAGGTTTTATAGTTTTAATAAGATATTATAGTACTATTAATTAAAATGTAGAAATAACCATTAAACTTTGTTGATATAAATGATTTATGACGGTTATAAATAAAAAAAACCACTGTTATTAGTGGTTCTTTTTGTGTAAATATTGTAACAGATTAATTCTAATTAACCGATTCTTTAATCCTTTTCAAGGCTTCAATAATTTGGTCTTGCGAGGCTGCGTAAGATAGTCTAATGCAATCAGGGTTGCCAAAAGCACCACCATCAACAGTGGCTACAAGAGCTTCTTCAAGTAGATATAATGAGAAGTCAGAAGCGTTATGGATAGTTTTTCCTCTCAATGTTTTTCCAAAGTAAGAGGATACATTTGGGAATACGTAAAAAGCGCCTTCTGGAATATTGGTTTTAAAGCCTTCGATATCTTTCAGTAAATCCAGTACCAAATCGCGACGAATTTTAAATTCATCAATCATAAACTGAACTCTCGATGGCGATTCTGTCAATGCCGTAATAACCGCTCGTTGGGCAATGGAGTTGGCGCCACTTGTGATTTGACCTTGCATTTTATTGCAAGCACGTGCAATTTTTTCTGGCCCTCCAATATAACCAATACGCCATCCGGTCATAGCAAATGCCTTCGAGACGCCGTTGACCGTAACGGTACGGTCGTACATATCTTCAAATTCTGCCATACTTGCATGACCACCGGTAAAATTGATGTGCTCATAAATTTCATCGGATACCACAATGATATCTGGGTGTTTTTGTAAGACATCAGCTAAGGCACGTAATTCGGCTTTACTATACACCGAGCCGCTAGGATTACATGGTGAACTGTACCAAAGCATTTTAGTTTTTGGGGTTATGGCGGCTTCCAGTTGCTCTGCCGTCATTTTAAAATCGGTAGCAATCGTGGTTGGGACTTCAACAGGGATACCGTCGTTCAGTTTTACCAAATCGGCATAGCTTACCCAATATGGACAAGGGAGGATGACTTCATCGCCTTTGTTGATTAATACTGCGGCAAGATTGGCCAAAGCCTGTTTAGCACCTGTGGAAACCACAATCTGATTGTGATTGTAAATCAGATTGTTGTCGCGTTTAAACTTTGTGATAATCGCGTCTTTTAACTCTACATAACCGTCAACAGGTGTGTAGGAACTGTAATTATCATTAATGGCTTGTATGGCGGCTTCTTTAATATAGTCTGGGGTGTGAAAATCTGGTTCACCCAAACTCAGCCCGATAATATCTTTTCCTTCTGCTCTTAATTCTCTGGCTTTGGCGGCCATTGCTAAGGTAGCAGATGTGGACATATTTAAAATTCTATCCGAAAGTAAGTTCATTTGAAATATAAAATTAGGATTGTAATGCTGGTTTTAGTCCCATTTCTTTGAGATAACTAAAATGAGCTATTATGGCTTTGCGCGTAGTAGCATATTCTTTGTACGGAAGACCAAATTCTTTAGCCGTCTCTTTGACTATTTTTGCAATGTTGGAATAATGAACATGACTTATATGAGGGAAAATATGATGTTCAACTTGATGATTTAATCCACCTGTAAACCAGTTAACAATTTTGTTTTTGGTTCCAAAATTAACAGTAGTATTTAATTGATGGATGGCCCATGTGTTTTTCATGGTACCATTTTCGGCAGGCAGAGGCATTTCGGCTTCATCCATAACGTGTGCCAATTGAAATACAACGCTTAAGATAAGCCCCGCAACATAATGCATAATAAAAAATCCGAGTAGTACTTGCCACCATACAATATTTGTCAATGTCATTGGGATCACAATCCAAATAGAGACATAAATAATTTTAGAAATCACCAATTTGCTCCATTCTGTAGCAGGGTTAGGAAATTTTCCATAAGATAGTTTACGTTTTAAATACCGTTTCATTTGAAGAAAATCGGTCGTAATGGCCCAGTTGATTGTCAGTAATCCATAAAGGAATATGGAATAATAATGTTGAAAACGATGGTATCTATGCCATTGTGAATGTCTGGAAAATCTTAAAATCCGTCCAGCTTCCAGATCTTCATCATGTCCATGAATATTAGTATATGTATGATGAAGCACATTATGCTGTACTTTCCAATTATACACATTTCCAGCCAAAATATAGATGCTGCTTCCCATTAATCGGTTGATCCATTCCTTATCCGAAAAAGCACCGTGATTGCCATCGTGCATCACATTCATGCCCACTCCGGCCATTCCAATGCCCATGACAATAGTGAGCAACAACATGGCCCAAGCTGGTAAGTTGAGGGTAAGAATTAAAAAATATGGTGTCAAAAATAAAGAAAACATGACAATGGTCTTAACCCATATTTTCCAGTTTCCCGTCCGTTTGATATTATTGTCTTTGAAATAATCATTTACACGTTTATTGAGTGTTCTGAAAAATTTTGCAGAATCATTTCTGGAGAACGATAGCGTTTGCTGTGTCATTACTTGTAAGTTTAATCAGATAACGCCATAATATGAGCGTTATTTATAGAAGTGCAAAGATAGACAATTATTGTTTCGTACTTAATAAGAAAATGCTAAAAATATCGATATAAAAATGCTTATTTTTGCTCGAAATATGGATAAAATGCAACTTATTAAAAATTACTTTCCTGATCTGACAGACCTTCAATTACAGCAATTTGAACAATTGGAGGAACTTTATAAAGATTGGAATCTTAAAATTAATGTCGTGTCGCGAAAGGATATTGATGAACTTTATTTGCGACACGTTCTGCATTCATTGGCCATAGCCAAGTTGATTACGTTCCGTCCGGGAACAAAAGTGATGGATGTAGGCACTGGTGGTGGATTTCCGGGAATTCCGCTAGCGATTATGTTTCCCGAAACCAATTTCCATTTGGTAGATAGTATTGCCAAAAAGCTTAAAGTGGTTAATGAAGTTGTGGAAGGATTGGGGTTGACAAATGTAAAAACATCCCATTGTAGGGTAGAAGAGGTAGAGGATACTTATGATTTTATAGTGAGCCGAGCGGTTGCTGCCATGCCAACTTTTGTGCATTGGGTAAAAGGAAAAATTGCCAAAAAACAAAGGCATGAACTTAAAAATGGCATCATTTATTTAAAAGGTGGCGACTTGGCAGAAGAACTCATTGATTTCCCTAAAGCTTCTGTTTATGATCTTTCAGATTTTTATAAAGAAGAATTTTTTGAAACCAAAAAGCTGGTCCATCTGCCGTTAAAATATAAAGGCTAAATCTTAAATTTGCCATTGGTTTTTATAGGCATCAAATTCTAGATGCCAATTAATAAAAAAGCCCTCAAACCAAAAAGTTGAGGGCTTTATTTGTATATAAAACACAATGTTATCCTAAAAACGGATAACGGTAATCTGTAGGTGTTACAAATGTTTCTTTAATTAGTCTTGGAGAAACCCAACGCAACAGGTTTTGTGCGCTACCTGCTTTGTCATTCGTTCCTGATGCCCTTGCACCCCCAAAAGGTTGTTGGCCAACCACGGCACCTGTTGGTTTGTCGTTGATATAGAAGTTTCCTGCTGAATTTTGTAGCGCTTTAGTGGCCTCATCAATAGCGTATCTGTCGGTTGCCAAGATCGCGCCTGTTAATGCGTATTCACTGGTTTCATCTACTAATTTTAGAGTTTCGCTAAAAGCATTGTCTTCATAAACATAAACCGTAATCACAGGGCCAAAGAGTTCAGTGCACATGGTCGTGTATTTCGGATCGGTAGTTTCTATTACCGTAGGTTCAATAAAATAACCTTTGCT
>NZ_DATJCY010000266.1:0-1771 GCF_035577925.1 Gelidibacter sp.
GACAAATAGGCTAAACGACCATCTGCTGGCATTCCGGTGATATCTTGAGGATCGCCTTTTCGCCCTTTTCTTATTTTAAGATCGGTGTAATAGGTGGTTCTGCTGCCAATATTGGTCACTGGGTTAATCCGCAGTCCGCCAAGTCGTAATTCAGTTTCAGAAAGCTCAGCAATGGTTTTATAATTGCTTCTGTACATGAAAATAATGTTCTCACCTTTTCGGTCCATGCTGATGCGAGGTGCCAAAGGCGCTTCAGCTAAATTAAGGATACTCTGATCGGGTTTTTGATAAGATAAATTGACTTGTCCAAAGCTAAATACCGACAAAGTCATAAAGAAACTTACAAATAATACTCTCATTATGGATTAAAATTTAGTTAACGGCCTAAAAATACTTAAAACCACGCGAGACAATATCAAATAAATGTTAAAAAGCGTCTAATTTATAATTGTCTGGGATTTAAAATCAGTATTTTTATGAATACTACAGATATTGTTTAAATTGCGAAACTAATTAACTTAAAACTAACTGACTTATGTATAATTCCAAAATAATTGGCGTGGGACATTATGTTCCTGATAACATAGTTACTAATGACGATTTGGCTAAGATCATCGATACAAATGATGAATGGATCCAAGAGCGAACGGGTATAAAAGAACGACGTTGGGCAAAAGAGGAGGATAAAGAAACCACTTTTACGATGGGATTGGAAGCAGCCAAAAGAGCTATAAAAAACTCTGGATTAGATAAGGATGATATTGATTTTATCATTTTTGCCACTTTGAGTCCGGATTATTATTTTCCTGGTCCTGGAGTTCAGATCCAAGAAGCTTTGGACATTGGAACCGTTGGTGCATTGGACGTACGTAATCAGTGTTCAGGATTCGTGTATGCGGTTTCTGTTGCGGATCAGTTTATAAAAACCGGGATGTATAAAAATATTTTGGTTATCGGCTCTGAATTGCAATCGCACGGTATTGATAAAACCACAAGAGGACGAAATATTTCGGTGATTTTTGGTGATGGTGCCGGAGCTGTAGTTCTGTCTCGTGAAGAAGATCTGTCAAAAGGTATTTTATCAACACATTTACATTCGGAAGGCAAACATGCTTTGGAGTTGGCTACTGAAGCACCAGGAATGGGCACACGTTGGGTGACCGATATTATTGAAGAAAATAATCCAGACGATTTAAGTTATTTCCCATATATGAATGGCCAATTTGTTTTTAAGCATGCCGTTGCTCGATTTAGTGAAGTCATTATTGAAGGCTTGGTAAAAAACAATCTGCCAAAAGAAGCCATCGATTTACTGATTCCTCATCAGGCCAATTTGAGGATTTCGCAATTCATCCAGAAAAAATTTGGATTAAGTGACGATCAGGTATTCAACAATATTCAAAAATATGGTAATACAACAGCAGCATCCATTCCTATTGCATTATCTGAAGCTTGGGAAGAAGGAAGGATCAAAGACGGAGATGTAGTGGTATTGGCGGCTTTTGGAAGTGGATTTACTTGGGGAAGCGTGATCATAAAATGGTAAAAAATTCCTGAGAAGGCAGGCATTTCATGATGAAATAAAGTATGGTTAAGTTTTTAGTAAACTAAGATTTCAGTTTAATTGGAAATTAAAAAACCCGAAACAAATTCTGTTTCGGGTTTTTCTGCTATTAACCTACTTTAACTAACTAACTAATTATTAGAATATAATTATAAAAACTAACCACTATATTAGAAGACGTTAAAAGTTCGGTTTTATTTTGTTGAT
>NZ_DATJCY010000267.1:0-9319 GCF_035577925.1 Gelidibacter sp.
TGCTGAGGTTATTCCTTTCCTTATTAAAGTTAACGATCAAATTGACACCGCACTAATCGGTAAAACTTCGAAATGACCGTACCAAAGTGCGTGGTTGATCGGCATATGATAAAGTCCGTGAATAAATTTAGTTATGGTACAGGATCGTAACCACTTCCTCCCCAAGGATGGCAACTAAAAATACGTTTTATGGCTAGCCAGCCGCCTTTTAAAAGTCCATGCTTTTGTAGAGCTTCTTTGGCGTATTGTGAGCAGGTGGGATGGTATCTGCAACTGGCAGGTGTTAATGGTGAGATGAAAGTTTGATAGACCTTAATCAGTAATAAAAACGGGTATGTAAGAATTTTTTTCAATGGTTTTGATGTTTAAACCGCTTGAGATCAATAGGGGTTATCTTTTTGTTGAACAGAAATCCTCAGATTAAAGTATGCATTATTAAAGTGCCAACGACCTAGATGTTGTTAAAATTATAAAGATGTTTACAACAAAAGCTAACGGTCAAATATGTTTGCAATTTATTAATTGGTTGTAAATGTTGTTCCGTCCTTACCGTCATTTAGCTGAATTCCTGCTGCTGCAAGCTCGTCGCGTATTTTATCGGAAGTGGCAAAATCTTTATTTGCCCTGGCTTCTTGTCTTAATTGGATTAAAAGTTCTACAGCACCCGATAATTTTTCTGTACCGGTATCTGACTGCTTAGCATTGACCAATCCTAAAACATCAAAAGTAAAGGTATTGATTGTGTTTTTCAGCACGATCAAATCTTCTTGTGTAATGGTTGCCGTTCCTTCTTTTATTTGATTGATAAATTTGACCGCTTCAAACAGATTTGCAATAAGAATTGGCGTGTTAAAATCGTCATTCATTGCCTCATAGCACTTTAATTTCCATTCGTTAATATCAAATGTAGATGTGCTGGACGGATTCAACTCGTCCAAAGTGTTAATGGCATCCATCAATCTGAAAAAACCTTTTTCGCTGGCTAAAAGGCCATTATTGGTAAAGTCTAAAATACTTCGGTAGTGCGCTTGTAGCATGAAAAACCGTGCTACACTTGGTGAAAACGCTTTGGTAATATGAGGATTGTCTCCTGAGAAAATTTCATTTGGCAGAATATAATTCCCAGTTGATTTGGCCATTTTTTTACCGTTCATGATCAGCATATTGGCGTGCATCCAATAATTTACAGGTGCTCGATCATTGCTTGCTTCGGCTTGGGCAATTTCACATTCGTGATGCGGGAATTTTAAGTCCATACCACCACCGTGAATATCAAAATGTTCTCCCAGATATTTTGTGCTCATTGCGGTACATTCTAAATGCCAACCAGGAAAACCGTCGCTCCAAGGTGAAGGCCATCGCATGATGTGTTGCGGTTCGGCCTTTTTCCAAAGGGCAAAATCTTGTGGGTTTTTCTTGTCGCTTTGGCCATCAAGTTCGCGCGAATTGTGCATCAAATCCTCAACATTGCGTTTGCTTAAAATGCCATAAGGTTTGTTTTCGTTGTATTTTAAAACATCAAAATAAACAGAACCATTAACTTCATATGCCAATCCTTTATTAAGGATGTTTTTCGTGATTTCAATTTGTTCAATAATATGACCGGTAGCAGTTGGTTCAATACTTGGCGGTAAAAAATTGAACTTATTTAAGATATTATGAAAATCGACCGTATAGCGTTGCACAACTTCCATCGGTTCTATTTCTTCTAAACGTGCTTTTTTTGCAATTCTATCTTCGCCAACATCAGCATCATTTTCTAAATGTCCGGCATCGGTAATGTTTCGAACAAATCGTACTTTATATCCTAAGTGTTTGAAATATCTGAAGATGACATCAAAAGACATGAAGGTTCGCACATTGCCTAAATGGACATTGCTATAAACTGTTGGTCCACACACATACATGCCAACGTAACCGTCATTTATAGGTAAAAATATTTCCTTTTCTCCTGATAATGAATTGTATATCTTAATTTGGTTGTCGTTGTAAAGTGGCATTTGTGTTTGGTATAAGTTGTTTTTGTGAGTAAATTTAGCTGTTCTAACAGTTAACTTTGTAACTCACGCTATTAAAATTGTGTGTCTAATTTAATATAATCCAAAAACTCCCGACGGTTTGCGGCGTCCTTAAATACACCACCAAATTCGGCAGTTACGGTACTGCTTTCAATATCTCTGATGCCACGTGAATTTACGCATAAATGTTTGGCGTCAATCACACAGGCTACATCTTCAGTGCCAAGAACTTTTTGTAATTCTTTTACAATTTGAATGGTGAGGCGTTCTTGAACTTGAGGGCGTTTTGCATAATAATCTACAATACGGTTCATTTTTGATAATCCCACAACCGTACCATTACTGATATAGGCCACGTGTGCTCTCCCTACAATAGGAAGTAAATGATGCTCGCATGTAGAATATAAGGTAATGTTTTTTTCGACCAACATTTCTCCATATTTGTATTTGTTGTCAAAAGTGGATGCGTTTGGTTTTTTATCTGGACTTAAGCCTCCGAAAATTTCTTTAACAAACATTTTTGCAACACGCAATGGCGTGCCTTTAAGACTGTCGTCATTGAGATCCAAGCCTAAGGTTTCTAAAATATGGCGAACATCGTCTTTTATAAGATCTATTTTTTCATCTGCTGAAAGCTTAAAGGCGTCTGGACGCATAGGTGTATCTGATGAAGTTCCGATGTGGTCATCACCTAAAATATCAATGTTATGAGTATTCTCGTCTGTTTTCATAATTGTTTTATAAATCGATATTGGTTAAAAAACTCTTAGATAGTACAGTTTTTTGCGCAATTAGGATGCAAAGATAAACAAATATAAAATCATTACATGGGGTTGATCCTTGTAATTGCTTTGGCTAAAGATGAAAAAAAAGCACTTGTTGAAAGTGCTTTTTGATTTGTTTTTATGCACTGGTTTTTATAAATTAAAACCTAATGTCAAAATAAAATTAGAGTTTTTTGAGTTGATTTCAGCAGCATCAGTCAAGCCAACGGTATAGAGTTGATGGTTATAGTCTCTTTGTGCATGGTCATAGGAAAAGTCGAGTTTGACGTTTCCAAAATTATAACCCAAACCAAGTGAAAAGCCGTTTAGATTTCCATAGAATGCATCATTTTTATAAGGACTTTCTTCAAATCGGTAACCGCCTCTAAAACTAACTTGTTGGTATCTGTATTCGCCACCTATCCTGTAGGTTGATGCATTTCTTAAGTTTTGACTCATTATTTCGTTCTGTTCACTAAAATAAGGATCGGATGTCGGTTTGAATTTTGTATTGCCATAGTTTTTTCGAGTATAATCAAAACTGATCAGACCATTAGTTCCAAATATATAAGCCAAACTACCTCTAATTTGCCCAGGTGTTTGGAGCTTGTAATCGGGATAAACGTTCACCACATAAGGATCTATGATTTGTGAAATATTGGTGCCGTTCTCGTTTCTTATCGTGCCGAGATATTGTGTGGTTTCTTCTGAAATGGTGTACCAAGTAGGGGAGTCATAAGTAAATCCAACACGGAGTTCTTCATTGACTTTAGCAATGGCACCTAACTGAAATGAAAATCCTGTGCCGATGGTTGAAAGTTCATTTTGAAATCGAACCTCTTTCACTAAAGAGCCAGCATTATTATTGCTTTCCTGAAGATCAGTAAATTTATCGTAATTGATAAAATGTGAATTTAAATTAAGTCCGATATACAAATTGTCACCATACTGTGTAGATGCATTGACTGAAAATTTCCCATTATAACCTGTTGCGGCATACGTGTAGGATTGGTCAAAATTATTTCCTCGGATATTGGATGTATATGAAGTATTATCATCAGTATCGTTAAAAGGTTCAAGAATATAAGATTCATAACCTAAAAACGCTTGTTGATGGTTGAAGCCATACATTCTGTTGATTTCAGAATAGGCGGTAGATAGACTTTCGTTGTCCAAAGCCGAAATCTGGTCTAATCTAAGGCCTTGTGCATTGTTAAGGAAGTAATTTCCAATAGTGTTAGAATTTGTGTTGATGCCGCGAATGTGCCATGAATTCTCATAATCGGCTGTTTTATCATAAGAAACGCCCAGCGCAAATTTTCTCCAAGGTGAATCGGGATTGGTGTTATTAAACACAAATACGCCACCTGCTTGATTAAGATCAAACTTAGAGTTTGATGCTGAACTCATTCCGTTAAAATAATTGATATCGCTTTTGGTGCCAATATTAGACAAGGAAACAGATGCTTGACCAAGTGTGAAAATCGACGACCCAGCAGGATTAATGCTTACTGCTGACATGTCGCCTCCAAGTGCTCCAAAGGCACCGCTCATACTTCTAAAACGTGCAGTTCCCTGAACTTCATTTTGAGAGTATCTTACGGCATCGGTAATATCTTGGGCCATAATATTGGACATGGATAGAGCGGCTATGAATAGTAAACTTAACTTTTTCATATTTTTAGTTTTTAACAATTCTAAAATTTTAGTTCTAGTTGCCTCCTCGTCTTGAAGATCCTGACCCGCCCGTTCTTGCCGGTGGTGCTGAAGATCTTGAAGGAGAGCTGCTTGAGCTTCTTACAGATGGTGATGAATTATTTGAACGTGATGGTGCCGTGTAGGAAGGACTGCTGCTTCTACTTGGTGTAGAAACGTTGTTTCCGCTACTTCTGGTGGCTCCGCTGCTTCTTCTCACTGCTGGAGTGCCTGAACTATTGGTTCTTGTTCTCGTACTAGGTTGAACATTTCCGTTGTTTGATGGTCGGGTCGCACTATTATTGCTCCTTCTTATTGTAGGCGTAGTGTTCACATTGGGTCTGGTCGTAGTTGATGAGTTGACAGAGCTTCTTCTGCCACTATTATTACTACTAGGTCTATTAATAGTATTGGAGCTCGAATTTAAAGATGACGATGGACGGCTTGTAGTGGTGTAAACACTGCCGCGTCTTCCACTGGAATAGGATACATCTCTGCCATTTCTATAATAATTGCCATAGTAATTATGGCCATAATAGTTATTGTGGTAAATGCCATAATAAGGATAATACCCATATCTATAATTATACCCATAATAAGGGTAATGTCCACCATAATAGCCAAATCCATAATTATAAAAACCAAATGAATAATAAGGTGAATAATAATCTAGACCGCCCCAGCCATAATACCCCCAACTACGGTATGGATTGTAAAATCCATATCTGCTGTATGGATACCAGCCAAGGTTGTTATAGATGTTGATGTCAACATTCTGACTTTGTTGACCCCAGCCGGCATAACTGTCTTGATATTGAATATCTCCGTTCTCGTCAGAATAGTTGCCTTGGTAATCGTCAATATTGGTGAAAATTACGTTGTCATCTTGGGCGATGTGCTCAAATTCCAAAGATTTTTGACCAAAATATTCCTTGTAATAGCTATTGTTGGTGTTTGGAGCTTGTTCATAATAGACTTGGGTCGGCGGAACTTCGGAGCCATATATGCCGTCATTATCATAGCCAGCGTACTGGTATGAACCACAAGAAGCTGCTCCAAAAAGTAAGCTTAGTGCAACAACGAATGGCAATTTCTGATCTATGTAAGTTTTAAATTGCATATCTGTTTGTTTTTTATTGTTGAACATTACAAAAATAGTTAGTTTTGTTGAACTATTTTATTATTTAACATAAGCACAACTTTTGTGCCAAAACTTCGGTATGAGTAAAAATCTTACAAGTAGAGCGGAAGACTATTCCAAATGGTATAATGAACTGGTCGTAAAGGCCGATTTAGCAGAAAACTCAGCAGTTAGAGGATGTATGGTCATCAAACCCTATGGCTATGCCATTTGGGAAAAAATGCAGGCAGAATTAGATCGCATGTTTAAGGAAACAGGCCATCAAAACGCTTATTTTCCGCTTTTTGTACCTAAAAGTTTGTTTGAGGCTGAAGAAAAAAATGCCGAAGGTTTTGCTAAAGAATGCGCAGTTGTAACGCATTACCGTTTGCAGAATGACCCTGATAATCCTGGGAAATTGCGCGTAGATCCAGAGGCAAAATTGGAAGAAGAACTCGTGGTGCGCCCTACCAGTGAAGCTATTATTTGGAGTACCTATAAAGGATGGATCCAAAGCTATCGCGATTTGCCAATTTTGATCAATCAATGGGCCAATGTGGTGCGGTGGGAAATGCGTACACGTTTATTTTTAAGAACGGCTGAGTTTTTATGGCAAGAAGGCCATACAGCCCACGCTACCAAATCGGAAGCTTTGGCTGAGGCGCAACTTATGAATAGGGTATATGCCGATTTTGCAGAGAATTTTATGGCGATACCAGTAATTCAAGGCGTAAAAACCGAAAGTGAACGGTTTGCTGGAGCGGAAGAAACCTATTGTATTGAAGCACTTATGCAGGATGGAAAAGCATTGCAAGCAGGTACGTCACACTTTTTAGGACAAAATTTCGCAAAAGCGTTCGACGTTAAATTCACTTCTAATGAAGGTAAGTTGGAGCATGTATGGGCAACCTCTTGGGGAGTTTCAACCCGTTTGGTAGGTGCTTTGATCATGACGCATAGCGATGACAAAGGACTTGTTCTTCCTCCAAATCTGGCACCAATACAAGTAGTGATCGTGCCAATTCATAAAACCGACGACCAATTGGAGGCAATCGGTGTTGTTGCTCAGAATTTAATTAGCGAATTGCGATCAAGAGGGATCAGTTGCAAATATGACGACCGCACCATTCAGCGACCAGGTGCTAAATTTGCGCAATACGAATTGCAAGGTGTGCCATTGAGAATTGCGATTGGGCCAAAAGATTTAGAAAATAAAACCGTCGAATTGGCGCGACGCGATACCTTATCCAAAGAAAATGTACAGGTAGAAGGCTTGGCAGATAGAATAAAGGGATTGCTCACTCAAATCCAGGACGATTTGTTTAATAAGGCATTAAATTTTAGAAACTCACATATTACGGAGGTCGATAATTTTGACGATTTTACAACCATATTAGAAAGTAAAACAGGTTTTATATCAGCACATTGGGACGGAACTGCCGAAACAGAAGAAAAGATCAAAGAACTTACTAAAGCTACTATAAGATGTATTCCATTAGATCGAAAAAATGAAGCTGGAAGCTGTGTATTTACAGGGAAACCGTCGGCTGGAAGAGTGCTATTTGCAAAGGCTTATTAAATTTTATTAAAAAAGTTTGCTTAGGCCTTGCAATATTTAAAAATAGTTGTATTTTTGCACCCGCTGAAAGACATGAGTTCTTTAACTAATGTTGGACAGGCACACATAAAAAGTGTGTGTTCATTTGAAGAAGTTGCAAATTAGAAAAATAAACTGTTTATTTGCACCTGAAATAAAACAAATGGCCCGTTCGTCTATCGGTTAGGACGCCAGGTTTTCATCCTGGTAAGAGGGGTTCGATTCCCCTACGGGCTACAATTTTTTAATAAGAAAGTAAAGAAATGGCAAATCATAAGTCAGCATTAAAAAGAATCAGAAGTAACGAGTCTAAACGTTTAACCAATAGGTATAAACATAGAACTACACGTAATGCTATTAAAAAGCTACGCGAAACAGAGAGCGCTACAGAAGCTCAAGCTTTATTGCCTGTGGTTTCGGCTATGATTGATAAATTGGCTAAGAAGAATATCATTCATTCTAACAAAGCAGCTAATTTAAAATCTGGTTTATCAAAACACGTTGCATCTTTATAATTAAAGAAACAAAGCTTATAATATAAAATCCATTCAATTTGAATGGATTTTTTTATGCCTTATTTTTTTGAAAGATTTTTAATGGGATTTTTTATAAAACAGTAAAAATTAATGCCACCCACCTGAACGGACGGGCAGGTCAGCGTTCCAAAAATCAAAAATCAAAAATCATCAATCTCCACTCCACCAAACACCAAAAACAAAATCCCCTTCAATTGGCTGCCAACTCCTTCGCGCAATAATGCATAAGCTTTAGTAAGTTGTCCTTCCACCGTTTTAATCGAAATGTTCAAGTATTCGGCAATTTCTATATTGGTCAATCCCTCCTTTTTACTCAACAGAAAAGTTTCTTTACATTTTGGCGGCAAACTTTCAATCCCTCGGGTTACAAGAGCGATTTTTTGCTCTAACAATTCCCGATTTCCATCATCAACAACCGCATCAAGTGCTTCTGCATACACTTTTTCTAAGGTCGATAAAGTTCTTCTTGATTTGTGATATTGATTGATAAACTCATTATAGGCACTCTTATACAAAAAACTTTTGATCGAATAATCCATATTTAATCGTTTTCTATATTCCCACATTCTCAAAAACACAGTTTGCACAATATCTTCAGCTAACGTACGGTCGTTATTCAAGCTCAAAACGTAGACAAATAGCGGTTTATGATAAGTTTTTACCAAATAGGCATAGGCGCTTTCATCACCATTTTTAAGATGATCTATAAACTTTTCGCGGTTTTCATACAGATATGCCACAATTAAAAAACATATTAAATGGTGCGTAAATATCATAAAAAAATCAAATAAAGAAAAAAAGTTATCAAAAAGCAAGGGTTATTAAAAGCTGGATTGTAATATATAAAACCAATCACGAGAAATGACAACGCCAAAAATCGAAAGACTTATAGTAAAGTATCTGACCAAATCGGCAACCGCTGACGATCTGGATATACTTCACGAATGGATCGAGCATCCTGAAAACAGAAGTGTGTTCAAAGATTACGTGCAAACGCATTATGCCATTAACCACCACATGAACCAACCGGATTCCGAAAAAGCATTGGAACGACTTTTAAGTACTATAAGAAAGGAGAAATCTGTAGTTTACAAACTTAAAAAACACTCGGTTTTCAAATATGCTGCCGCAGCAGTTCTGGTCATTGCATTAGCATCTACCTATTTCCTGAAAGATATATGGTCTAGCAATCCAACAGAAAGTCCTGCACCACAAATGGTCAACACCCCTATAGCGCCAGGCATTGACAAGGCCACCTTAACATTGGGGGATGGGACGCTCGTAACCTTAGAAAAAGGCACCACCTATCAAACGCAAAACGCTAATAGCAATGGCGAAGAAATAATTTACAATAACACCTCTTCACGCACTCTAGTCTATAACTATTTGACGATTCCCCGAGGCGGGCAATTCCAAATGACCCTTTCAGATGGTACCAAGGTATGGTTGAATTCCGAAACTCAACTTAAATACCCAGTGAGTTTTACTGACGGCGAAAGCCGTCAGGTAGAACTCGTTTATGGCGAAGCGTATTTTGAGGTGTCACCAAGCACAAAACATAAAGGTGCTCATTTTGAAGTACTCAACAG
>NZ_DATJCY010000268.1:0-9894 GCF_035577925.1 Gelidibacter sp.
ACCTATCACGATTCCTAAAACAGAACGACGTGTTGAAGAAGAACTTGGACTAACCTGGTCTGGCGGTGCACACGAAATGGATTGGGTGCGCGCCTGTAAAGAAAATCCTGAAAGTAGAAAACCAACAACCTCCGATTTTGCCGAGGCCGGACCATTTAACGAGATGGTCGTTATGGGCGTGCTTGCCGTAAGACTTCAGGCCTTAAATAAGGTTTTAGAATGGGATGGCGCCAATATGAAGTTCACCAATATCAATCCTAATGAAGAAATTAGAACGGTTATTAGAGACGGATTCATGATTAAAGATGGCCGTCCGTCGTTTGGTAAGGACTGGACCGAACCTATGAA
Source organism: Gelidibacter sp. (assembly GCF_035577925.1). GTDB lineage: Bacteria > Bacteroidota > Bacteroidia > Flavobacteriales > Flavobacteriaceae > Gelidibacter. The sequence goes on from NZ_DATJCY010000268.1 coordinate 349, forward strand.
TGCCCTCGCTTATTCCCAGGAACTGATTAAGCACACGTATCGTGAAGGTTGGACTTTGCCAGATATGCCATCTTAGCTGATAAAATTTTAAAAAGATCAACAATTAAAAAAGTAATATATAAATCTTAAAAACAAAACCTATGAAAAAAATAAGTGCACTTGTAATTTTTAGTTTAGTTTTCATGCCATTGATTTCTAGCTGTAAAGAAAATAATGAAAAAAATAAAGAAACTATCGAAGTTGAAGAAGAAACTGTAGATGCTACAGCCGATGATACCGCTGATTGGATCGTGCTTTTTGATGGTACTTCTTCTGATGGTTGGCGCGGTTATAAAAAAGATCATTTTCCAGAAGCTTGGAAAATTGAAGATGGCGCCATTCGTTGTTTAGGATCAGGACGTGGTGAAGCTGGTCATAAAGATGGCGGCGATATCATTTATGATAAAAAATTCAAAAACTTTACCTTGAGTTTAGAATGGAAAATTTCTGAAGGTGGAAATTCAGGGATTTTTTATCTTGGTCAGGAAGATTTGGATTATATCTGGAAAACAGCGCCCGAAATGCAAGTTTTAGATAATGATAAGCATCCTGATGCTAAACTTGGCGTAGATGGTAATCGACAAGCCGGATCTTTATATGATTTGATTCCTGCAAAACCGCAAAACGCAAAACCGGTAGGCGAGTGGAATCAGGTAGAAATCACAGTTTATAATGGCACCGTAGTCCATAAGCAAAATGGTGTTAATGTTGTAGAATATCACCTATGGACTCCAGAATGGAACAGTTTGGTTGCAGGCAGTAAATTCCCTGCACTAAATGAAAACTGGGCAGATGTAGCTAACGAAGGGTATATTGGTTTGCAAGATCATGGCGATGATGTTTGGTTTAGAAATATTAAAATTAAAGAACTATAGACCAAAAACAGAAACATCAACCTTTTAATTAAAATTCCTTGTGGTTCAGAATGACTTTGATGGACAGTAAAACTGCTGTTAAATTGGAGGAGTCATTCCAAGTCACCGGGAGTTTTTTTGTAAATAATATGCTTGTCCATTAAGCAACCTAAAATGGACTTAGGGCAAAAAGACGTAGGATTTTAGGACAAAAAGTATCGAAATTGTTGTTCTTTTTGTAAAAGCTGACGCAGTCATACATCTTATGTCCTTTCATCTTATGTCCTATTAGAACCTTAGGTTGTTTTAAGGAAAATCATAATAAATTATAATGAAGTTTAAAAGTAGAATATCAAAATACACTATAAAAACATGAGAAAATTAAGAATGGGAATGATTGGCGGCGGCATGGGTTCTTTCATTGGCGATGTGCACCGAAAAGCGGCGGCTATCGATGGAATGATCGAGTTGGTATGTGGTGCATTTAGTAGTACTGCCGAAAAATCCTTGGCGTCAGGTAAAGCATTATTATTGCCGGAAGACCGTTGTTATGGTAGTTTTGAAGAAATGATTCTCAGAGAAAAAGCATTGCCCGAAACGTTGCGAATGGATTTTGTGGCGATCGTAACCCCAAACCACATGCACTTCGCACCGGCAAAAATGGCATTGGAAAACGGATTCCATGTGGTGTGCGACAAACCTATGACCTTAACGATTGAGGAGGCAAAAATTTTAGAACAGCTTGTCCAATCCACCGGATTGCTTTTTGCGCTTACTCATAATTACCCAGGAAGTCCGATGGTAAAACAGGCCAAAGCTATGGTTGAAAACCGTGACATCGGAACTATCAGAAAAGTACAAGTCCAATATCTGCAAGGATGGATGGCCACTGCTGTTGAAGATGCCGATAATAAACAAGCCGCATGGCGTGTAGATCCTTCAAAATCTGGTGTTGGCGGTGCTTTGGGCGATATTGGTACCCATGCGCATAATTTGTTGGAGTATATCACAGGGATGCAAGTTAAAGAACTATCTGCCGATTTAGGTCGGGTTGGGAAAGGCCGCATCTTAGATGATGATGCCAATATTTTAATTCGCATGGAAAATGGTGCCAAAGGGACAATGTCTTTATCGCAAATTGCCGTAGGTGAAGAAAATAATTTTGCGATCAGGATTTATGGTGAAAAAGGCAGTTTAGAATGGCATCAGGAAAATCCAAATGAACTGATTACACGCTGGCTCGACCAACCCAAAAAGATTTTCACGCCCAACGGGCATGGACTTTATCCGCAGGCATTGGCGGCATCTCGAATTCCATCTGGACATCCCGAAGGTTATTTGGAGGCTTTTGCCAATGTGTATAAAAACTTTGCCATCCATTTAAACGCCTTCTTAACAAAAACCACCATTAAAACCCCAGATTATCCTACCGTTTCTGATGGTATTAGAGGCGTACAGTTTATTCATGCTGCTGTTGAAAGTGATCAGCAAAATGCAGCTTGGATTAATATGTAAATAATAATAACGCCGTTAGAAACTAAATAGAAGATTGGAAATGAGAGTATTGCTCGGTAAGTTGTCAATAAGTGCTTGTTTTATTTTAATGACAAGTGGTTTACTTGCTCAAGACAATAATGCAATGCAATTGTGGTATAACGCTCCGGCTTCCGATTGGATGACCGAAGCTTTGCCCATTGGAAATGGTTATGTTGGTGCCATGTTTTTTGGAGGAATTCAAGAAGAGCATATCCAGTTTTCAGAAGGATCACTTTGGTCCGGTGGACCAGATTCCAATCCCGATTATAACTTTGGCATCCGAAAAAACGCCCATAATTTTTTGCCCAAAGTTAGGGCACTTTTAAGAGAAGGAGCGCGTATTGAAGCTCATGAACTTTTAGAATCTGAATTTACGGGAATCATCCATACAGGTCATCGCTACAATGGTGAATTTGGCGATTATGGTGCTCAGCAAACTATGGGCGATATCTATATAAAAGTTGGCCATTCAGGAAAAGTGGAAAATTATAAACGCAGTCTTGATATTAGCAACGCTTTAGGTCATGTTGAATATGCCATCGGAATAGAGACTTATAAACGTACTTTTTTTGGAAACTATCCAAGTAATATTATGGTGTATCGTTTTGAAAGTTCTAAAAAAACGGATTACGAAATTCGATTTGAAAGTCCCCATATTGAGGTTTTTCAGGGTTTTAAAGAAGGCGTTTACACCTTTGAAGGAAAAGTGGCCGATAATGCAATGCCTTTTGAAACAAAAATATCCTTAAAACTATCTGACGGTAAAATCAGCTATAAAGATGGGGTTGTTTATATAAAAGATGCTACGGATTTGGTGTTAGTGAACACTTCGGCTACCGGTTACACGCTCAATTATCCAACGTATAAAGGAAATGATTATAAAGCTGCTAATAAAAAGATATTACAGGATTTAGGTAGCAAATCTTATGAGGATTTAAAAAACGAACATGTTTCTGATTACTCCAATTTGTTTGATCGTGTGCATTTGAATTTGGGCGAAAATCGTCAAGTTGACATTCCGACCAATGAACGTTTGATTGCATACGCAAACGGATCGGAGGACACCGCTTTAGAAAGTTTATATTTTCAATATGCACGCTATTTAATGATTTCTGCAAGTCGTCCAAACACGATGTCGATGCACTTGCAAGGCAAATGGAACCATTCTACAAATCCGCCGTGGGCAGCCGATTACCATAGTAATATTAATTTAGAAATGATGTATTGGCCTGCGGAATTGACTAATCTTTCGGAATGTCATGTGCCCTTTTTGGATTTTATAAAAAGTTTGGTGGAGCCTGGGAAATTGGCTGCTAAAGAATTCTTTAATACCCGTGGTTGGATGGTCAACACTATGGTCAATGCGTTTGGTTATACTTCGCCAGGTTGGGGTGCTGATTGGGGTTTTTTTCCGTCGGGGGCAGGTTGGTTTTCACAGCACTTATGGGATCATTATGATTTTACACAAGATAAAACTTATCTCTCAGAAAAAGCCTATCCGATAATGAAGGAAGCTGCTCTTTTTTGGATCGATTACTTAACCAAAGATGAAAAGGGCTATTTGGTATCCATGCCATCCTATTGTCCAGAACATGGTGGTATTTCAAAAGGTGCTTCTATGGATCATCAAATTGCATGGGATGTTTTAAATAATTGCATTGTTGCAGCTGGTGTTTTAGGAATTGATGATGCGTTTACAGTGACCGCAAAATTAACCAGAGATGCCATTTTACCACCAAAAATTGGAGCTTGGGGACAGCTTCAGGAATGGACCGAAGATGTGGATGATCCAAAGAACGATCACCGTCATATTTCTCATTTGTTTGCCTTGCATCCCGGCAATCAAATTTCGACAGCGCAAACACCAGCGTTGGCCGAGGCCGCACGAGTAACTTTAAATGCACGTGGTGATAGTGGAACCGGTTGGTCGCGTGCGTGGAAACTCAACTTTTGGGCACGTTTAAATGATGGAAATCGTGCACATACCATGTTAAAAAACTTATTGAAACCGGTTTCAAATACAAGTGTTGAAATGTCAACGGCTGGAGGAACTTATGCTAATTTGCTGTGTGCACATCCGCCGTTTCAATTGGATGGCAATATGGGCGGCGCCGCAGGAATTGCAGAAATGTTGCTCCAATCGCAATCAGGAATTATCGAATTGTTACCAGCTTTACCAGAGGTTTGGAAAACTGGAAACGTAAAAGGCTTAAAAGTCCGAGGCGGTTTTGAGGTGGCCATCTTATGGGAAAATAGCCGCGTTAAAACGGCAACCATCACCGGGTTTCCAAAACATTCGGCGACACTCAAGATTAATAATGAAATATTTGATTTTCAGCTTAATAGCGATGGTATTTATAATTATTTAGATGAAAATTAGCCAATACAATGAAGCTTATGAAATGTCAGACCAATTATTTTGTGCCTTTAACTTTGGTTTTTGAAGTTGCGTTTAAAAGTTCAGAATCAAAAAAGTTACGTTCATGAAAACTGGCTCATTTTGGTTTCAGAATGGAAAACCGAATCCTTTATCAACTCAAATTAATTAGCAATCAAAAGCCATAGATTACGTTTATTTAAGTTCTTTAATCATGATATCTTTAAATTCGACACCTTGACCTTCAGCCTGAAGCCCAATATAACCTTCGGTCAGTCGTTTGCCATCTTGTTTGATTTTTGGGTCATAGCCATTGGTTACACCACCACCAATTTGTGGTTTGGTATATTCTAAAACCTGTTTGCCATTGATTTTATGGATCACTAAAGAGTCTTGATGGACAATCAATTCTGCGATCACCCATTCATTCCATTTGTAGGTGTCAGAAGAAGAGTTGATGCAATGTCTGGGATCCATTTGGCCTTGATAAAAAACTTCAGTGCCTGGCGAACACATATTTCCTGTAGGCCGTGGTTGGCCTGGCTGATCTTCAGCGAGCATTTGAAATTCTACCGAAATGGGCCAATCTTGTTCTTTTAAAATGGTTGCGGGATCTTGCGAGTGAAACATCACACCACTATTTCGGTACGTATAACCTGGCGCATCTTTCATCCATTGGTCGGTAAAACGGTAGGTGAATTTTAAATGGTATGATGAAAATGGTTCTTTATAGAACAAATGGCCATAACGTTCATCAAAAGTGTCATAACCATCATAGTTGACCTGAATAGCACCATCTATAACTCTAAACGTATTGGCATAATTGTCGCCCACATCATGATGGTGAATTTTTACAATCCAGTCGTCTAAATCTTTGCCATTGAAGAGGCTTTGCCAATTTTCATCGGATTTTAAACCTTCATTTTGAATGGTTGTTGATCCCTGTTGCTTGGTATTCTGGCAGGAGTTGCACATTAAAATAAGGATTAAAACTGAAACTATTTTAAAACTCTTTTTTAAAAATAATGGAACGGAGTGCGTTATGGATTTCATGATTTATGGATTTCTATTTTTGGAATTATAAGTTCGGTGGCCAATTTAAGTTTTAGAATTGGAACATTTGGTAAAAAGCTATTTAATCTGTAGTGTAACCTACAAATTAAATAGCTTTAGGGTTAAAGATTTAAAAAATTATAGTCTTTCCGGGTGCAGGAATCGGGTAGTTGCCATCTGCTCCAGGTACGGTTGGTGGTATTGAATTCCACGTGACTTCTTGTGGCATTAAGATTTTTTCAGAAGCCAGAGCCTGCTCCCAGTTAATCATTTGACCGCTATAAGTTGCCATGCGTCCCATAATTGCAGAGAGTGTGCTTTTTGCGCCTATTTCGGCATCGTTAAGGCCTTCTTTATTTCGAATGGAGGCAAAGAGTTTGTCGTGTTCCACTTGGTATGGATTTGGGTCTCTTCGACCTTTATATTCAAAAATAGTGTTTCCCTGAAAATCTGATATACTAGCAGCTCCCGCATCATTCATGTCGATAATGCCTTTGTTGCCTTGAAAAACTTCGCCTACTTTAGACCAAGTTCCAGGTTGATGACGGCATTGGCTAGAAATCACTGCGCCGCTAGGATATTTGAATTCTACAAAGTGATGGTCAAAAATTTCGCCATGTTCAGGACCTGTTCTTACCAAACGGCCTCCCATGCCTTGTGCTGAAATTGGATATTCACCAATAAACCAGTTGGCAACATCAATATTATGAATGTGTTGCTCTAGAATATGATCACCACAAAGCCAATTGAAATAATACCAATTGCGCATTTGATATTCGAGTTCGCTTTGATTTGCAGTGCGTGGATTAACCCAAACGCCAGAGCTGTTCCAGTACACCTGTCCTGAGGTAATGAGACCAGCTTTACCTTCATCAATTTGCTGTTTTATAGCCAAATAGTTGTTTTGATAACGACGTTGCAAACCCACAACAACACTTAGCTTTTTTTCTTTGGCAATTTTAGCCATTTCTAAGACTTTTCGAACTCCGGGGACATCTGTAGCGACTGGTTTTTCCATAAAAACATGCTTCCCTGAATTGACCGCATACTCAAAATGGTAAGGACGAAATCCTGGAGGTGTAGCAAGAATAACAACATCGGCTTGGTCAATAGCTTTTTTATAAGCATCAAAACCAACATATTGGTGATTGTCTTTAACTTGGATTCTTTTGGTGCCTTCAAATTCTTTTTGAAGACTTTCAAGACTACCTTTCAAGCGGTCTTCAAAGGCATCGGCCAGTGCGACCAACTGCACATTTTCATCAGCCCTTAAAGCCTGGACCGCAGCACCAGTGCCACGACCGCCACAACCTACAACGGCTAGTTTTAACGTTTTATCGTTAAAAACATTGGCCATAGCTGCCATTTCCATTGTGGGTAACAGCATTCCTGCGGTAAAAATAGCTGTGTTTTTAACAAAATCTCTTCGTGAAGACTGTAAAATAGTTTTCTGATTTTTTTTAGAATGATCCATCATTATAGTTTAGAGGGTTAAGGAGATGTTTGTCCCCAGTATTTTAAATAATCGCTAGTTTTTGGTGGGTTGGCCACGCGCACAATTCTAAAGCCTACAAAAGGGGCGTCGGTATTCCACCATTTGCTTTTTGGGAATTGTGGATCGCGCATTTTCCAGTTTTCTGATGATGCTAAACGTGCAGCACTCCGAAGGTATTCGGCCTCATCATCGTAGGAGCCGCCTCGTACTGCACGAGGATATTCCTTGACCGGAAATTCGATAGGGTTTTGTGCGGTCGTTTTTCTGTTTTTGTAAGCCTCTGGAAGGTATTGGTCTAAGGTCCATTCGGCAACATTACCATACATGTCATAAAGTCCCCAAGGATTTGGTTTTTTCTGGCCTACTTTATGGTAGGTCCTATCACTATTGTCGGTATACCAGGCATAGTCGCCGAGTAATTTTTCATCATCGCCAAAATGATAAGCGGTTGTGGTTCCTGCACGTGCGGCATATTCCCATTCGGCTTCTGTAGGCAAACGGTAAAAATGTCCAGTTTTGGCCGATAGCCATTCGCAAAATTTTGATGCTGAATGGTGCGTCACATTGCCTACAGGCAAATCTTTACCACTTCCCATACCCAAACTCATATCAACATAAGGTACGGTAGCCCCAGAAATGGCATCGATTTCTAGAGATACTTGAGCTGCTTTTGTAGGTGTTTTTACATGGTCTATCTCTCGATTCACATATAAATTAAATAAATCCCAAGTGATTTCATATTTTGATATCCAGAAAGCATCAATATGTACTTTATGTGAAGGTCCTTCATCCTTATAATAATTTTTTTCGCTGGTAGGGCTTCCCATGATGAAACTACCTTGAGGTATGGCGATCATTTCAATTGTCAAATCTGAGCCACCGATATCTTGAGTGAAGGATTTAAGTTCCTGAGATACGGTTGCCGTATGCTGAAAAAGAAACGGTACAATTAAGAGCGCATGTCTAATCTTCACTTTTTTAAACGTTTATAAAGGCGTAATTTCTATTTTTTTAAATTCGACTTCAGCACCTTCGGCTTGAAGTGCAATCTGCCCTTTATGGGCGGTGGCATTAAGACCGTTGTTGACCAACTCGCCATTGACCCAAACGGTGATCGAGTTGTCGCGGCATTCAATAACCATGGTGTTCCATTGCCCAAGAGGTGCTTCGGAGTTTTCTGTCAGATTCTGGATTCTGCGTTCTTTTCCTTCGGTGGTGCCCCAATTATCTTTTGGACCGCGGCGGTTTTCCATATTCGGCACTTCGACGTCTTCAACGATACACCAAAAATCACCCGCGTTTTTGTGTTCCATTTGCACTTCAATAGATTTTGGGAACATACCATATAAGGCTCTCGGAGTAGAGGCATGAACAAGCACCCCACAATTGCCTGGCTTATTTGGAAAACGATAATCTATTTCTAATTTGTAATTCTGATAAATACTATCGGTGATGAGGTGTCCTCGCGGATTTCCTAGGCTTACCAACCTATTGTCACGGACTATAAATGGGTTGACAGCTTGTGGATTGTTGTCCATATCTGGAACATCAACATGCCATCCCGTAAGGTCGGTTCCATTAAATAAGCTGTAGGGTGTTTTGTCTTTTTTTAAATCGGGAGTTTTCCAGGAAATCATTGCCACAGCGAAAACAATAATTGATAACAAAGTGCGCATAACCTATTGTTTTAATATTGAGGTATCAATATAAGATAATTATTAGCTATAAATGTTCAGAGTTCTTTCAAAATTATTTAGATTTTGTGTTAAAATTTGTTGTCTATAATAACCTGCTATACTAAGAGCCTGTTTAAATTTTAAAAAATATTTATTTTGCAAGTGTTTATATTTCTTAGTTTTCTTTTTGTGCTGTTTTCAGCATCTTTAGCCTTTGATTACTTGATTTAGCACATTAAATCTCCATTATTAAAAACTAAAATCTATCTAAAATAGTTATAAAAATTTAAACCATAATTTTTATACAATCTCTAATAAATTAATGAACTTTTATGTTATTATCCACCTATTATATGTTTTTTTATACGATCATACACCGTAACGAACGTTTTGTTTCAATATCTTTAAGTGTGCGGTAAATAACTGTTTTGTTGCGATGTTCAAAAGAGAATCATCTTTTCTGTCGAGCTGTGATTGCCCGGACAATGTTTTTTTGCGGTAATTAGCCTATTGATT
>NZ_DATJCY010000269.1:0-9340 GCF_035577925.1 Gelidibacter sp.
CTTCTCGATCCATGAGTCCCAAAGCTTTTAAATTGGCGCCGGCAATATCCAATTCAACGTTGGCCTCTGGAGCTAAAGTGTCTAAAACCACAAAGGCATTCAAGGTCATATCGAGGTTGTGATCTTTGTATTGCGAAGTGATTTTTCCGTGCCCATTTTCGATGTTTCCGACCAAATTTAGATTATTGATGTGATAATTGTTATAGGTGAAATCCGAAACTTTACCTTCCGCTTGAATATTAAGAGCGTTGATGTTTTTTCCATTTCCTGTAGCTTTTACGATCAAACTTAAGTTGCCTAATTGGTCATTTTGAAGTAATTCATTCAGTTTATAATCGGCGATGGATAGCTTGGTGTCAAATTCAATAGTTTTTCCGTTTTTGACATAACCTTCCAAAGTGGCCAAACCTTGAGTGGTGGTTAAGGTGGTTTTGGTATGGATGTCGTTGGGATTGCCATTTATATTTCCAACAAGTTTGATGTTTTCTGGCAAGTTAATTCCCAATGCTTTTTCATCCATAAACTTGATGAGGTCCGCACGTTTTGTAGTTGCCGAAAAATTAGGGATAACGAATTTTATATGTTTTGAATCGGTTGCGTTTTGAATAGTTCCGTTGGCCGAAATGCGCGTATTTGACCAATGCGCATTTAAATTATCAATAGAAATATCAGACAAATGGCCCTTTGCTTTTACGTTTCCGGACAATAAATGTTGACTTAATGCATCGAAATATGGATTTTTTTTCAGATTTGGATCAAAGCGCAGAAGTTCTTTTAGTGCAATTTGAAATGTTGGAATATTAATGTCAATTTTTGATTTTTCAGGTGTTTTTATTAACGCCGCTAAGCTTAGATAATCCAAGCGGAAATAGCCATTAAGTTGGTTGTTGTTTAAGGCTGTTTTTAGATCTGTAATTTTTAGTGTGCTGTCATCTATTTGGAGTTTTAGACTTAATTCTTTTAAATTTAATCCAGAAATTTCTTGAAAAGTAAAATAATCCATCTCAAGTTGAGCGGTTTTATCTTTCAGGATAATCTGATTAGTTTTTAAATTTAAACCATTCAAAACAACAGCATCCGGATTAAAAACTCCTGCTTTAGGTTCTGCAGAATCTACTAAATAGCTAAAAGCGTTATTTTCAAGATCGAGGGTGTTGATGGCTAACTTTAAGTCTGGCCATTCAAAAACATCGCTGTTCGTTTTAGTGCCTTCTGTTTTTTTTGCCGATCCGTTTGATTCTGTTTTGGTGTTAAGGATAATAGATGAGTTTTTTAAACGGAAAGTTTCCACATCAAAATCATTATTTGACAAATCGATTTTTGGGATTTCTGCAAAAAACTCGTTGACATTAATTTTTGCGGCAATTTGATCGTCAACAGATTTATAATCGGCAATTATGTTGGTCAGTGTTAAATTATCAACTGATAAATAAGGCAGTGGCGCCTGGGTTTCATCAGGTTTGGTTTCTGCAACTAGAGTTTGGATGAATTTAATCTCGGCATCAGAAAGCTGGAGTTTGGAAGCTTCAAAAGTCATCGTTTCCAAATTAGTGGCTTTCATTTCCGCATCAAGTGTTCCGATTTTAAATCGACTATCAATTCCAACGACGGCATCCTCAAAAACGATGTCGAAATCCTTGAAGTTGAGTGTTCCTATATTGATATTTAACGGCGCACTAGTGGTTTCTGGAGTTAGAGTATGGGTTTCCTCAGAGGTAAAAGCGTTAATTAAAAATTGAAAATTATAACCTTCAACGGAATCTTTACGAATGATATTTGCGCGTAACCCTTCCCAATGCAAAGCATCAACACCAATACTTTCACCACGAATCATAGCCCAGAGTGGTACATTGGCTTCCAATGATTTTGAATAGATTAAAGTGTCACCTTTCGCATCTTCCAGAAATAAACCATCCATTTGAAGATGGCCATCAAAAGTGAGGAATAAGCGCTCAATTTTGACTTTGGTATGCGTTTTATTGGAAATATACGATGTTACTTTATCGATTATAATGCCTTGTCCCCATGGGCTTTTAATGAAAAAGAAAAGGAAAACTAAAGATATGGCAATGAGAAGAAATATTTTAGCAATAATTCTTAATAGCCTATAACCCTTTTTCACAGGTTTTTTAGTATCGATTTCTTTTTCTTCCAATCAGATGGTGTAGTTGCTAATGTTACAAATTTATTGCATTTGACTCCTAAATGTGTCGCTAAATGCCATTATTAATAACTCTATTTTTAAAATAACGTTAAAGTTAATGTCTTTAAAAGGATTTAAGAACTTGTTTTAAATTTAATGTCTATGGTGCGGTTTTTAAGCACTATTTGTTTTGAAAGAACGCCTCATCTTTTGAAAGTTTTTAATGATAAATAGATCGATTAACTTGGGGTATGTTGCGTATAACAAAATCCGGTTCTAAGGACTTTAATTGAAATTTGTTAGTAATTTTGAGGAATGATAAACAACCAAAAGTCATTCCTCTTTTTTATCATTGTCACCTTGTTTTCGGGGCTTTTGATGCGGTCGCAACAGCAGCAAGACAGTCTTGGCTTTTATTATAATTTGGCACTCAATCCTAAAGAACCTTCAGATTTTGCAAAGGCTTATGATTATTTTATCCAACATAAAGCCTATTGTATTGCTCATAAAAATACTGTTGGTGCCATTTATGATTTGAGATTATTGGCTATTATCCAAAATGAATCCGGATTTTATCACGATAGTGAAACTTCGGCCATTGAGGCCATTGCCATGCTGGATAAAATGCCGGATGATGCCTATTCCCAAGAAGCTAAAATAGGATTGTATAATCAATTGGGAAAAGTATCCAGAGCTTTGAAGCGGCCCGATCGTGCATTGATGCATTATAATAAAGCATTGAAAATCGCTACGCAGCCAGAACAACAGAATAGAATTATTAATAATAGAGGATTTATTTATTTAGACGAAAATGAATTTGAAAAAGCATTAATTGAGTTTGAAAATGCTTACCAGATCAGTCAAGAGATAAATGATGAAAAAGAAATAGCTCGTAACCTTGATAATATGGGTTACGCCAAATTTAAATTGGGGCGACCAGATGCGCTTGATAATTTGGAATTGGCATTAGAAAAACGTTTGGCGCTAAACGATGCAGGAGGAATTTATGCCAGTTACGACCATCTTTTTGAATATTACCGAGCACAAAAGGATGAACAGAACGCCTTGTTGAATCTGAGTAAATGCTATAGTATCGCCAATACTCTTAATAGTGATGCTTATAAATTGGATGTGCTGTCGGCATATATGGATCTCAGTACCGATACTTTGGTCACGGCATATAAAGAACTGAGTGATAAGATACGCTTGGATAATTTGTTGACCGAAAATAAATATGCCTCAAGAAAGTATGATTTTTCACAAAAAGAATTAGAAGCACAAAAGAATAAGGCTTTAAAAGAGCGTTGGCAGATTGCTATCGTAGTGGTCATTATTTTGGGGGTGTTATTGTATTTGTTGGTAAGGATGCAACACAAAAAAGATAATATTTATCAAGTTTTTCAAACCGAAACCCGAATTTCAAAAAAAATCCATGATGAATTGGCCAACGATGTGTCTGATTTGATGAGTTATGTTGAAAATGAGTTGGACGCGTCTGTTGCAAGTAAATTGAAACTTTTGAATAATCTTGAAGATGTTTATTTGAGAACTCGCGATATTTCTACAGAGACGGCAAGTGTTGATTTTAAGGATTTTCCCAATACCTTAAAAAACTTACTGATACAGCACAATAAGCCACAGGTTAGAGTTGTTACTAACACCATCAATACAATTCCATGGGAAAAAGTACCTGAACATAAAAAGCTGACCATATATAGGGTGTTGCAAGAATTAATGGTGAACATGAAAAAGCACAGTCAGGCACAGCTTGTTTCTGTGATGTTCAAAAAGAACAAAAACAAGTATGAAATTTGGTATGCCGACGATGGCGTAGGCTGCGATTTATCAGTTATTTCATTAAATGGTTTGAAGAATGCGGAATCCCGCATGAAAGAGATCGGTGGGCGTATTACATTTGACACTTCACAAGGACATGGTTTCAAAGCCATCATTACTTTTAAATAAATTGATTATGTTCAAAAAAGTTTTAATTGCTGAAGATCAGCATACCATCCACAAGGGTTTAGAAGCTACTTTGAATGAGCTATTTGTTGCTGAAGTGCATAATGTTGCGTATTGCGATGATGCCTTGCTGAAAATTAAATCCGCCCTTCTGGCTAATGCGCCTTACGATTTATTGATCAGTGATTTGTCATTTAAGGACGACCACAGAAAAAAAGAACTGTCTTCAGGAGAGGATTTGATTGCTGCCGTAAAGACAGTTCAGCCAAATCTAAAAATTATCGTGTTTTCTGTAGAACATCGAATTGGTAAAATTAAAAACCTGATCGATAGTTTTGATATTGACGCTTATGTTGAAAAAGGCAGGGACGAATCTCGGGAAATCCAAAATGCTCTGCAAGCTGTTAAAAATGGAGAAACCTATTTTTCGAATGGGATCCAACAATTACTTCGCAGTGCGAATGAAATCGAGGAAACTGACCAATATGATCAATTGATTCTTCAGCTTTTAGCCAAAGGACTCAAAAGAGACCAAATTGCCGATTATTTTGAAGAACGCGATCTGCCCAACAAGAGTTTAAGAAGTATTGAAAAACGATTGACCAATTTGAAAATGCTCTTTAATGCCCAAACTTCTGAGCAACTTATCGCTATTGCCATTGATAGAGGGATGATTTAAATCTATTAATTTCTGAGGGGAAAAATTAGAGGCGTGCGGATTTCCGCATGCTTCTTTTTTTTTATTGTTATAAGTTTGACCCATATACAATTGTTTGCCTCGATAATTGTGAAAAAAAGTTGACAACCGTCATGGTTGTCAGCTTTTTAAATCTTTTATACCTGTCTGAATGAAAAAAATCCTGCTTATAAATAAGAGTCTTCTCATTCTTATGTTTACTTATTTTGCTTTCATTTCAGAACCAGGGTATTCTCAAACAGCTAGGTTTTTGGGAATGATCGGTTTTGGGCTGTTGGCATTCTACGATTATAAAAAGGATAACACTTGGTTTTTTATATGGCTAGGTTCAGCGGTTTTGATAAATCCGATCTTCAAAATCCAATTGGATAAAGATATCTGGAGTGTAGAATGGGCGGTCATTTTACTCATGTCTATTTTTATTAAGCGGATAACGTGATGTGGGAAAAATGCACTTTCATGACAATACTTTTGAGTTTGGATTGCTCCACAATTAAAAATCCATTTGATAAATGAGTGTCAATCTATAAAGCCCGAATAAAAATGATGGATTGAAAATGGAATTTCAAATAGAAATTTTGGAAAAAGTCAATTATTGCATTCACGCCAATTCAATAAAAGCGATTTAATATCGTATGAATTGCCCAATAGTAATGAGCAATAGTTTATGCCAATAACCCCGAGTTACTATTATTTTTTATATCAATCCCTAATCCCCAATCCCTGAACCACCTCATTGCCTTTTTTCGTCGCAATCACACTAATAATCAAGATTTGAAGCGCGTGATAAAACATTAGTGGCAATAAAATGATTCCGACAATGCTGGTTTGTCCAAATAAGGCTTCGGAAAAAACGGTGCCATGGACCAAGGATTTTTTGGTACCGCAAAATTGATTGGTAATTTGGTCGGCATGACTGAATTTTAAGCGCTTACCGATCCACCCAGTTAAAGAATATACCACTAAAAACAAGATCAAAACCAAGCCTGTCATCGCCAACATTTCTAAAAGGCTCACGCTGCTAAAAATATCATCTTCAAACGACTGCACAAAACTTTTGTAAATGATGAGCAGAATGATGGTTTTGTCAAACTTGTTTAGTGTGCGTTTGTGTTTCAAGGCCCAGTTACCAAGAAATCGTCTGAGTAATAATCCTAAAGCTAGTGGAATGACTATTTCGGTTATTAACTGAAAATAAATTGCAGAGAAATTAAATGCGACGTCAGTTTGTTTTATAAATGGCAACATCCAAAGAGGGGTTAGTACAATGCCAATAATTCCTGAAATACTAGCATTAAAAATAGCACCGGGCAAGTTGCCTTTGGCCATAGACACCATTACTACCGAGGACGAAACGGTAGAAGGCAACGCCGCCATAAATAAAAAGGCCAGCCATAAAATTTCGTATGAAGTGTTTTTTACCAATGGAAAAAACGGTAAAATAAGTATTGGAAATAGTAAAAATGTTGACGCTTGAACTGATATATGAAGTTTCCAGTTTTTCAAGCCGTCCTTTAGTGCTTGCGGACTCAGGCTCAAGCCATAGAAAAAAAAGATGAACGAAATTCCTAAGCTACTGATCAAGTCCATCGGCACAGGACTATCTGATGCGCCAAACTGAGGAAAGAAATAAGCAATAATAATACTAATGATTATGGCAATGACAAAGCTATCGATTCGTATTTTTTTGAGCATTTGGGATATTTTTGTTTGCAAATATAAAGCGTGCGGGTTTGATTGGGGTAGAAAAGGGATAAAGATTGTGCATTTTCAGGTTTTTATAAAAGCAGTTTGCTGTATAGCACAAATCTTATAAAAACACTACCTTTCCTCACTTTTTAACTCCCCAAATTTTTTAAGCCTACATGAGAGTATTTGTTTTATTATTTTTTATTTCGTTCGGTTGTTTTTCGCAAACCATTACCGGAAAAGTTGTTGGTATCATGGATGGCGACACTTTTAAGCTTCTTACTAAAGATTCTACCGTCATCAGAGTGCGTTTGGCAAATATTGATTGCCCCGAAAAAAAACAGGATTTTTCGGCAAAAGCTACCGAATTTACTTCCAAAGCCATTTTTGGTAAAACAGTGGCCGTACATGTTCAATCTAAAGACCGTTACAAACGTTATATTGCTAATGTGATCTATAACGACTCCTTGAGTTTGTGCCATGAGCTGGTCAAAAATGGTCTGGCGTGGCATTATATTAAATTTTCAAAAGATAAAACCTTGAAGCAGATGGAAGATGCTGCACGGCAAGCTAAAGTGGGGCTTTGGAAAGATCCCAATCCTATGGCGCCTTGGGAATGGCGAGATTCCAGAAGGAAGAAAAAATAACTGTTGGATTAAATTTTTAGAAGAGTTCGTTTTTTTTGAAAGCAAATTTTATATTTTCCTTGAATATAGTTGTAAAATAAAAGGATTTTAGCATGAATATTTTTCACAAAAATTCTTGATTTCTCTCTGATTACTTTAATATACTTGCTTTCAAATTAGTATATTCGCCATTAAATACTACTTAAATTTCCAAATTATGATATATTTTAAACGCAATGCCATAGCGGTGTTACTGATAACTTTTGTTTTTCCTTTTTCGGTTTTTGCACAAGAAGCGAATTATGGTAATCAGCATTTGTTTGATGATGTTTCTTACCGTCAGGGGAATATTTATAGGACAGCCTCAGGAAAGCCAGGTCCCGAATATTGGCAAAACTCAGCCGATTATAATCTGGAAGTTTCCTTAGACGATAAAAACCACGTTGTTTCTGGAAAAGTAACTATTGAGTACACCAACAATAGTCCCGAAACTTTGGATTTTATCTGGTTGTATTTGGAGCAAGATCGTTTTACCGAAACGTCCCGTGGCACACTAACCACTCCGGTTGTTGGAAATAGATATAACGGTGATGTTGAAGGTGGTTTTGAATTATCGAATGTGTCGGCTAAAACGGCTACTGGCTCTTCATCAAAATATTTGGTTAACGATACCAGAATGCAGCTTTTTTTAGATAAGCCGTTGGCTGCTAAAGGTGGTAAAGTGACCATTGCCATGAATTTTAAATTTAAAGTGCCTGTTGAAGGCATGGACCGTATGGGCCGATTGGATACTGAAGGCGGAACGGTATATGCCATCGCACAGTGGTATCCTCGTGTGGCCGTATTTGATGATGTGGTAGGTTGGAATACAGAGCCTTATTTGGGTGCTGGCGAGTTTTATTGCGAATATGGTGATTTTGATGTAAAAATTACAGCAGCGGCTAATCAAACAGTGGTGTGTTCTGGGGTTTTACAAAATCCGAAGGAAGTATTGACAAAAACGCAGCAAGAGCGTTTTGCGAAAGCTGAAAAAAGTGATAAAACCGTATATATTATCCAGCCAGATGAGGTTGGAAAAGCGGTGGCACAAGCTAAAGCGAGCGGAACATTGACTTGGCATTATAAAATGGAAAACACGCGTGATGTAGCGTGGGCGGCATCAAAAGCATTTATTTGGGATGCTGCACGAATGAATTTGGGTGATGGAAAAACAGGCTTGGCACAATCCGTTTATCCAAAGGAGAGTGACGGTAATGACGCATGGTCTCGATCTACGGAATACACCAAAGGGGCTATCGAATTTTATTCTAAAACCTATTATCCTTATCCATATTATAACGCTATAAATGTGGCTGCCAATGTTGGCGGTATGGAGTATCCTGGTGTTAGTTTTTGTCATTATACAAGTAAGGGTTCTGGGTTATGGGGCGTTACCGACCATGAATTTGGCCATAACTGGTTTCCGATGATTGTTGGTAATAACGAACGCCGTTACCCTTGGATGGACGAGGGTTTTAATACGTTTATCAACCACTACAGTACCGTTGCTTTTAATAATAATGAATACCCGAGTTCTACGGATAAACCACGTGGATTGGTGGGCTACCTTACTTATCAAAACCGTGAGGGCATCAATACTTCGCCTGAAGTGGCACATGAACGAAATTTGGCCTATACGGCATATTTCAAGCCGGCAGCAGGACTCTATATGCTTCGCGAATACATTTTAGGACCAGAGCGTTTTGATTATGCGTTTAAAAGTTATATCCGCCATTGGGCATACAAACATCCGCAGCCTAATGACTTTTTTAACCATATAGAAAATGCAGTAGGAGAGGATTTATCCTATTTCTGGAGAGGTTGGTTTTATGGC
Organism: Gelidibacter sp.; assembly: GCF_035577925.1. Lineage (GTDB taxonomy): Bacteria > Bacteroidota > Bacteroidia > Flavobacteriales > Flavobacteriaceae > Gelidibacter. The sequence continues at coordinate 8,991 of NZ_DATJCY010000269.1, forward strand.
AATGGCAATATCGATTTGGGGATTACAACTGTAGAAAATAATCAAGGTAATTATCTGATTACAGTCGAAAACAAAGGGCAAATCCCAATGCCCGTTCAATTGGAGGTGATCTACACTGATAATTCAACAGAAAATGTTGCGCTTCCTGTTGAAATTTGGCAACGCGGCAATAGCTGGACCCATCTTTTGAAAACCTCAAAAGAAATTCAGAGAGTTGTTATGGATCCTAACAAAATGCTACCTGATATTAATGTTTTGAACGATACTTGGAATAAGTTATAAAATGTTATTTTGAGTATAGAAACGCCTCTAACGACACTATGTTTTAGAGGCGTTTTTTTTAACATAAA
>NZ_DATJCY010000270.1:0-3935 GCF_035577925.1 Gelidibacter sp.
CCCTAACCTCTACCCTCTACCCTCTACCCTCTACCCTCTACCCTCTACCCACTACTGAACAAGAATCTTCATAATCTTATCATAAAAGCTGTTCTTGAGCTTAACCACATACATTCCTTTGGATAAATCCGAAAGATCAAGATGTTGCTCGGTAGCCTGTTCATCCAATTGGGCACTTAACAACAGCCGGTCTTGAAGGTCATATACCATCAGACTGGTATTGGGTCTGACAACACCGTTTATATGCAACATACGCGAACCATTACTCGTAAAAAGTTGCGGAGAATAGTCTTCATGGTCTCCAAAAAATAAGGTGGACGGGATGATATGCAAAAAGAAACGTCCCGTTCCTGCAACATTGGCATCGGCATAAAACACATAATCGTGGCGACTCAATAAGGTAAAGGTTTGTGACAATTTATCCTCCATATAAACCTCCGTTTCTTCTGGGAGGATGGCCGAAGCTATCGCGATGCGCAGCTGTTGTCCTTTGGCAGCATTAATCCCAATGGGGATAACCGTCCCGTTCAAAAGATCAGAATAGGGCAACGATTGCACCGCCATATCCTTGTCATTATGATCGTCCAGCAAATGGGAATAAATTGCAAAATCGGGCGCTAAATCACCAAAAATAGCAGCATCATAGCCAGGATCTAAACCTGGTGTGGACTGCTCATTAAAATAAAAATCCGTGCCATAACTTGCAATACCATTAGTAAGATGCAATTTTAAAAAGCCCGTTTTTTTGGAAACCTGCTCGTTTTGGACGCCAAAACTTTTAAGAGGCCCAACGGTACGCATTTCGGGCACAAAAGTAACCGTCCCACCTCCCGCTTTGGAAGCTACAAAAAAACCTTGCCCTGGTGCTATGTGGGCATCGGGATGTAAGGTGAGATAGGCCAAATTCCAAATGGTCCAACCATTGGTAGGATCACCATGAAAACTGTAAAGTCCTGAAGCTTCCGATGAAAAATCAGCGTTGTTAGCTGCTAAGAAATCACGCAACTTCAAATAGGAGGGATACGGATTGCCAATGAGATTCCATTCAGGATAATCCGTACCCGAGTTTAAAATGGGTTTATGGATAGCTTGCGTATTAACAGTGCCAGCAAAATTAAGCACCCCATTTTTTACGATCGCCGTTCGATAGCCTGTGCCAGCTGTCAGCGGAGTGGTTTCGTTATTGGAATAGGTAGCATAAGCACTCTTCACTTTATTGAACGGCCCGAATAAAGCCAGCGTTTTAACCTTATTGGTCGTAATATTGGGGTTGGATTGCCGGAAGACATTAAAGGCTTCGCCCGATAAAGGTGCCGCAACCAACATACTATTGCCCGACCCTCCAATAGGAGTGGCAATGGACACCTTTTGTTGGTATTTGGCGGTTCCGATAACCGAGTCACTAACAATCAAACTTGAGAACTGGTCGTCATCCGAGTGCAAGGTAAGATTATCTGCGGTTGTCAGATGCCCATTGACGGTTATTGCACCTGTTTTTTGAATAACGACGCCTGCACCGGGGCGGACGGTCAAATTTTTGACCTGTACCTTATCAGAAACGGTATAAGTACCATCTACAATAAAAACATTGTCATCGGCAGTTGTAGCACTTGGCGGTCTGGGAATCCATTGGTTATTTGTATAGAGCAATCCGTCGTAGGTAACAGTCCCGGCAAGGCGAATACCTACATGATCAAGCCCCATGATTTTTCCTAAACCGCCTTCAATATCAAAAGTACCTAAAGGCCCCAGCATGCCTATGGTGGATGAAAAGCCATAGATCCTAAAGGTGATCGTACCACCGGTAGTCGATTGGAGCGCCGTTTCGATGACGGGAGAAAGTCCTGAATTACTGACCTTATCGTTTGAGTAAATATCGGTCGTGAAATTATCCAAACTGGTCCTTAATCGTATTTTAGAAGGACCGTTGCCCGTAAAAAAATGCGACAATCCGTCGGGATCCCGATCAAAATTAATTTGCAATTCAGAAATGTTGATGATATAACCAGCATCGGCAGTGACCGACCATTCAATATAACTGTTGACATTAAGCTTATCGCCAGTGGCCCAATTGCCACTATTAAAGGTGTTGCCTCCAGCAACGGTAAGTGCAGGGCCCCTTGATAAAGGCTCGGCTGTAAGGTTAGAAACCGTGGCAGTTGTGGGGTTTTTGGTACCAGAGAACACAGCAATATCCTGACCTACAATCGGAAAAGCTATAAATAATAACAAAAGTATTGTAAATGTTCTTTTCATTGGCATTTAAGATCATGCATTTCAACCTCTCTATAATAAAGCTGTATAATGACAACGGCATTAAAAGTTTAAAATTAGGAGACCCAAAGCAACACTGCAAAAATACATTATGCTGTCAAATAAAAAAATCCAATCATTTTCAATTATTAAAAACGATTGGATTTTTAAAAAATTATGCGCGTGATATTATTTTAAAATCACCTTTTGGGTCTTGACCGAACCACTGCTTTTTAATTCAGCAACATAAATACCTGTACTTAGATTACTCATATCCACCTCATTGCTATTGGTATTGGCTTTAAGTGACGCAGAAGTCATGATACGTCCTTGAATATCATAGATATTGACTTGTGCTTGGTCTTTTATCAAACCTTTTACATACAATGTTTTGCTTTTATTAGTAGTATAAATTTGCAAACCATTCAATATATCATCCTTATTGGACAAAGGCTTTGTACTGACATGCAAAAAGAATCTCCCAATGTCCTTTAGGTTAGATGTTGCTGTAAAGGTATAATCAGAGGTATTTAACAAGGTGAACGTATTGTTTGAATTGTCTTCCAAACGGACTTCGGTACCTTCTGGCAAATTAAACTCTGAAATATTGACGGTAATCTGCATGCCTTCCGAAGCATTGATCCCAATTGGAATCACAACGCCATTGGTAAGATCAGAATATCCAACGGACTGTACCGCCATATCCGTTCCTTTGCTGTCTTCAACCAAGTGGGAATATATAGCGAAAGCTCCTGCTTTTTTGCCATAAACCCGTCCATCGTAACCTGGATCCAAACCGCGTGAGGCTTGCTCCATAAAAAACAATTCCGTATCGTAGTTTTTGCCTTCATTGGAGATATTAAGCTTTAAGAATCCGGAGTTGGCATCTTTATTTTCTGTTCTTCCTGCAATAAAGTCGTCAGATTCACTTCCATCCATCATCATACTCGGTCTAAAGAGGAAGCTCCCCGCTGTAGGCAGAGCAGCCACATAGAACCCTTGGCCAGGTGCAATTGCAGCACCGGCATGTGCTCCAAATAAGATAGGTCTCCACTTATTACTTGAATTTCCAGGAGTATAAGCATATATCCCTTGTGCCTCGGCATGAAGAAGATTTTGGTTAGGACCGCCAAGAGCTTGCAAGCTAATAAATGTAGGATAAGGATTCCCTATAAGGTTCCATTCTTTATAACCTGTACCAGACTCTTCAATAGTCACAGAAACGTTACCAACACTTACAGTACCATTAAATACGAGCGGGTCTCTACCTTCAGAAGCAGCTCTATATCCAATTCCGGGTTCAAGGATATAATTATCCGAATCGGTAGAAATGACATAGTCGCCTGTAGCTTTATCAAAAGGACCAAATATAAATCTAGTGCCCGCATTGTTTCGCGCAAGATTTGGATTGGTTTGCCAAAATTCCATAAAACCTTGCCCACTAACCGGCGCCGAGATCAAATCATTGTCGCCCCTATCATTAACAAAACGGGAGTATTTGACCTTACCTGTCACTTGAGCAGAAACAGTGGGGATTTGATCATCATCCTCGTCTTCATATTTTACAACAATCAAGCTTCCAAATCTCGAACTGGTGGATTTTACAAGGAAATTATCAGAGGTAATGAGGTGGCCATGCACCTTTATTGATCCTGTGCTTGCAATCTCAACTCCTGCTCCTG
>NZ_DATJCY010000271.1:0-2216 GCF_035577925.1 Gelidibacter sp.
AAAAAACCATTCCCGATAGCTATCGGGATAGCCCAAGTGATGTCCCTAAAACAAGGGAAGCTCTTTGCTTTTTTAAACCCAAACGTATAGGCTTCAAAACTTCAATTTTGAGCCACTCAAATTTTAGCATTTTGAGCTGCAACTAAAAAACAAACCTCCTTAAAATCGCTTTAAAAGAGGTTAGTTTTTTATGTTTTTGAAAGTTATTTGGAAAAATGAAAGGCTGTGCAACAGTTATGTTATCTGCAGCCAGAATTACGGTTAATTATTCATTAATATGAGATTCAATATCCATTTGTTGATGTAAAATTCTGATAATTTCCACAATTTCTTCCTTTATATTAATTCTGTAAAAAATGAAATGTGATTTTACTCTAGATCTAAAATATCCTTTTCTAACATCATTGTAATCTTTGCCTGTTTTTGGGTTTTCAGAAATATATTCAATTTCATCTATTATTAAATCAAGATAATAATCAGCTTGTTCCAAAGACCATTCTTCAAAAGTATAAAGCCAAATATTTTCTAAATCAATTTCAGCTTGCTTACTGATTTTGTAATTCATTATTTAGCAGAATATTTTTGATGTAAATTTTGTTTGAATGATTCTCGATTAAAATTTGAAGAAAAACCAGATTTCTCCCCTTTTTTTAATACTTTAATTAATTCAGTCTTCTTTGTTTCTTCATGCTCAAACATTCTTAAAGCAGCTCTTACAACTTCACTCGCCGAAGAATATTTTCCAGTTTTTATTTGTGAATTGATAAAATTGTCGAAATAATCGCCCAATAAAATCGAAGTATTTTTTGCCATAACCATTTGATTTAAATTTCGAAATCAAATATACCAAGTTTTGGTATTTATTCAAAATTTATTTGCGGAAAACTTGTCAAATCCGGTTGCAGATAACGGTTTGGGGCTTGGCGTCAGTGGCGGAAATTGAAGCGAAAAGTTTTAATTTAGCGACACGGTAAGCAAAAGCCAATTAATTGAATAAATTTAAGAAAAAAGTCAATATAATTGGCTTTTTGCGGAATTAGAAAGCCTAAACTTTAAATTTTAGACTTAACCCGCCATTGCGCCAAACCCGTGTGCCTGTTGCGCAACTCCCTTCAAAAATAGTTATTTATTAAAATCAAAGTAAATATTCAACAAGTTATTATAAAATGAAAAGATAAAGCATTGTTTAATAGTGTTTTAATTGCTATTTTTATCTATGCAAGGAAAAAAGAACTTTACGCCCCAATTATTTGTTTCGGTTAATTTGTTGGACCTCGTTCCTGCGGATAATTTTTACAGAAAATTGTTAACCGAACTCGATTTCCATTTTATTTACAAAGCCACCCAAAAGTATTACGGCACGGAAGGTCAACACAGCATTGATCCTGTTGTTTTCTTTAAGATTTTGTTGGTGGGTTATTTGAACAACATCAACTCGGACAGGCAATTAATCGCCTTTTGCAGCGATAGTTTATCGATACGTTTGTTTTTGGGTTATGATGTGCATGAGACATTGCCTTGGCACAGTACCATTAGCCGCACTCGAAGTTTATATGGCGAAGAAGTGTTTTTAAGTTTGTTTAAAGAAGTTTTGAGAATGTGTGTTTCTAAAGGGATGGTCCGTGGCAAACGTCAGGTGGTGGACAGCGTTTTCATTAAGGCCAACGCTTCTATGGACAGTTTGGTAGAGAAAGAAGTGTTGGAAGATGCCAGTGCTTTTGTGAATGAGTTAGAAGAAAACAGCGAGTTTAAAACCACCAGCACACGAAAAAAGTTGGTAGAACAGCACCACGCTTGGAAAAAAGAGGCTTACAAAGACATGCCCGGCAACAGCAATAGTAAAAAAACGGATGAAAACGGTAACTTGATCCGACCGAAATATGTATCGAACCACACCCATTATTCGCCCACCGATTCAGATGCCAGAGTAAGTGTAAAACCGGGGAAAGCCCGTCAGTTAAACTATTTTGGTCAAATTGCTGTGGACGATGCCCATCACGTCATTACGGGCGCTTGCTCTGATTTTGCCGATAAAAGAGACAGCCAGTGTTTGGAACAAATTGTAGAACTCATAGAGGAAAACCTCAATGAAAACGGCATTGAACTGGAAGAACTCCTAGCCGATGGCGGTTACAGCAGTGGCGAAGCTTTGGCGTATTTACACGAAAAAAATATCGACGCTTATATCCCCAACTTCGGGCAGTACAAACCCGAGC
>NZ_DATJCY010000272.1:0-19009 GCF_035577925.1 Gelidibacter sp.
TCTGATGGCACAGCGGTTTATATGACTCAAGATATTGGTACGGCTATTCAACGTGTTAAAGATTTTCCTGATGTTGGCGGTATGGTTTATACGGTCGGCAATGAGCAGGAATACCATTTTCAGGTGTTGTTTTTAATTATCAAAAAACTCGGTTTTGAATGGGCGAAAAACCTGTTCCATTTAAGTTATGGGATGGTCGATTTGCCTTCTGGGAAAATGAAAAGTAGAGAAGGTACCGTAGTTGATGCCGATGAATTGATGTTAGAAATGACACAAACGGCCAGAGAAATTTCTGAGGAGTTGGGCAAACTTGAAGGTTATTCCGATGATGAAAAGGAAGCGCTTTACAAATCCATAGGTTTGGGTGCTTTAAAATATTATATTCTAAAGGTCGATCCAAAAAAACGAATTTTATTTGATCCAAAGGAATCCATCGATTTTCAAGGAAATACAGGATCATTTATTCAATATACGTATGCCCGAATTCAATCGATCTTAAGAAAAGCCGATCTAAATGTTCCTTTTGATAAAACGCTTATTGAGCTTCATGAAAAAGAAAAGGAACTGATCAAACAACTAGAGCTTTTTCCTGAAATAATTCAAAACGCAGCCGATAATCATAGTCCGGCTTTAATAGCAAATTATACGTATGATTTGGTGAAGGAATTCAATTCTTTTTATCAAAATGTGTCAATTCTTGGTGCAGAGAATGATAATGAAAAGGCGTTCAGGGTAGCGTTGTCAAATAAAGTTGGTGTAACTATTAAAAATGCATTTGGTTTATTAGGAATTGATGTCCCTGAGCGTATGTAATTTATTACCGTTTTAGGTTTTATAAATAGATATCAAATATGTAAATTTGCGACTCAAAATTTAATTCTTGCGGTTTTAGCGCTGCAAACACAAGACTCAAAAGATATGTTTAATAATTTAAGTGAAAAGTTAGATAAAGCCTTACATGTTCTTAAAGGACATGGAAGTATTACGGAAGTCAACGTTGCCGAGACTTTGAAAGAAGTGCGAAGAGCGTTGTTGGATGCGGACGTTAACTTTAAGATCGCTAGGGATTTTACCAATACCGTTAAGGAAAAAGCATTAGGCCAAAATGTATTGACCACTTTGCAACCTGGACAGTTGATGGTAAAGTTGGTTAAAGATGAATTAACTGAACTTATGGGCGGTGATGCCGAAGGACTTAATCTTTCTGGCAATCCGAGTGTTATTTTGATGTCTGGTTTACAAGGTTCTGGTAAAACGACGTTTTCTGGAAAATTAGCCAACTTTCTTAAAAACAAAAAAACAAAAAAACCATTATTGGTAGCTTGTGACGTGTACCGCCCGGCTGCCGTTGATCAGCTTCATGTTGTAGGAGAGCAAATCAATGTTGATGTTTTTAGTGATCGTGGTAATACGGATCCGGTGGCTATTGCCAAAGCAGGTATTGCCTATGCCAAAGCCAACGGTCATAACGTTGTGATTATTGATACCGCCGGTCGTTTGGCAGTAGATGAAGCGATGATGACCGAAATTTCCAACATCCATAAAGCCATTCAGCCACAAGAAACTTTGTTTGTGGTAGATGCCATGACGGGTCAGGACGCCGTTAATACAGCAAAAGCGTTTAACGATGTTTTAAATTTTGATGGGGTTATCCTTACCAAATTAGATGGTGATACCCGAGGTGGTGCGGCTATTTCGATTAAATCAGTCGTCAATAAGCCCATTAAGTTTATTGGTACCGGTGAGAAAATGGAAGCTATTGATATCTTCTATCCATCGCGTATGGCCGATCGTATTTTGGGGATGGGTGACGTTGTTTCGCTGGTTGAACGTGCTCAAGAGCAGTTTGACGAAGAGGAAGCACGTAAACTTCAAAAGAAAATTGCAAAAAACCAATTTGGCTTTGATGATTTCTTGAAACAAATTCAGCAAATCAAGAAAATGGGGAACATGAAGGACCTTATCGGGATGATTCCTGGAGCAGGAAAGATGATGAAAGATATTGACATTGATGATAATGCCTTTAAAGGTATTGAAGCGATCATCCATTCTATGACGCCATTGGAAAGAACAAATCCGTCGGTTATTAATGCCAGTAGAAAAAAACGTATTGGTAAAGGCTCAGGAACTTCTGTACAAGAGGTCAATCAGTTGCTCAAACAATTTGACCAAATGAGCAAAATGATGAAAATGATGCAAGGGGGTAAAGGGAAAGCCATGATGCAGGCGATGAAGAATATGAGATAAAAGTCTGGGTTTTCAATTTTAGTTGAAAATTAGGATAAGATAAATAAAGAATTTGCGTTTTTGCGCGAAAATGATTTGTGTATTTGCGGTAAATTAAACTAACAAGAATATGATACTACTGGACGGTAAAAAAGTAAGCAACGATATTAAGAATGAAATTGCTGAACAGGTAAAAAAAATGAAAGCTAATGGCGAAAAAGTACCGCACCTTGCAGCGATTATTGTGGGTAGTGATGGTGCAAGTTTGACCTATGTAGCAAGTAAGGTAAAAGCATGTGAAGCTGTCGGGTTTGATTCTACCATGGTGCGTTTGTCCAGTACGACCAGTGAAGTTGAATTGTTGGATAAGATTAATGAATTAAACAACAACCCAGATATTGATGGGTTTATTATCCAGTTGCCATTACCCGAACAAATAGACACTCAAAAAGTACTTTTAGCGGTTGATCCAAATAAGGATGTGGATGGTTTTCATCCGATGAACTTTGGACGAATGGCCTTAGATATGTCCACGTTTATTCCAGCAACCCCTTTTGGGATTTTGGAATTGTTAGAGCGGTATGACGTTGATACCCAAGGAAAACATACGGTGGTTATTGGCCGTAGCCATATTGTTGGCCGTCCGATGAGTATTTTGATGGGAAGAAAAGGATTTCCCGGAAACTCGACCGTTACATTAACGCACAGTCATACTAAGAACATTACACAAATTACGTCTCAGGCTGATATTATTATTTCCGCACTTGGCGTTCCAAATTTCTTAAAAGCAGAAATGGTTAAAGATGACGCCGTGGTTATTGATGTTGGTATCACAAGAGTTGCGGACGATTCTACCGAAAAAGGGTATCGTATAACTGGTGATGTGGATTTTGAAAATGTCAGCAAAAAAGCAAGTTATATTACGCCGGTTCCCGGAGGTGTTGGACCGATGACCATTGCCATGTTACTTAAAAATACGTTGTTGGCGAGAGAGCGTCAAAATAAATAAAAACCAAAAAAATACTATTTGGTTTTTCTATTAGATCTTCGGGACGAAGTTTTTGCTTGCGCAACTTCTTGTTTCTTAGAATCTGCCAAAAGTGCATTCAAATCCTCAAATTCCTCGGCTGTCAATTCACGATGCGTTCCTATTGGCATATCCAATTTGATATTCATGATTCGAATACGCTTTAAGGTTTGGACTTCGTAGTTCAGATACTCACACATTCTTCGGATTTGTCGGTTGAGACCTTGCGTCAAAATAATCCGAAATTCATAAGTGCCTAGTTTTTCAACTACACATTTTTTTGAAATGCGATCTAAAACAGGAACGCCGTTGGACATGCGTTCAATAAAAGTTTGTGAAATAGGTTTGTCAACCGTCACAATATATTCCTTTTCATTATTATTGGTGGCTCTCAATATCTTATTGACAATGTCGCCGTCGTCGGTCAAAAGAATTAATCCTTCACTAGGTTTATCAAGCCGCCCAATAGGAAAAATGCGCTTCGGATAGTTAATAAAATCAATGATATTGTCTTTTTCAACGCGTGTATCTGTAGTGCAAACTATGCCAACTGGTTTATTGAATGCCAAGTACACAAAACCTTCTTTTGAATCTTTAATAGGTTTTCCATCTACATGAACCACATCTTTTTCTGAGATTTTTGTTCCCATTTCTGGAATCTTTCCATTGATGGTAACACGACCTGCTTCAATAAGTTTGTCGGCCTCGCGTCGTGAGCAATAGCCAACCTCGCTTAAAAATTTGTTGATTCGTTTGAGATTTTCTTCCATGCCACAAAGATAACAGTTTTATGAGTTAATAAACGTGTAAATATGTTCGGTAACCGATGGGTGATTTAAGGAATGCCCCAAACCTTTTGTGGTGATAAGTTGGCTGTTTTTAAAACTGTTATTTATAAGAAGTGCATCGTTATAAGGAATGATGCGATCGTTTTTATCATGGATTAGTAAACCTTCGGACGCTGAGGATTCCAAAAATTTAGCCGTTGAGAAGGTGTCTGCCGAGTTTCCAAAACGGGTTTCAATAGTGCGGTTCAATTCTGAAATGACGCGTTTATTATAGCTTAGCATATCTGTGTAACGCTTCATAACATCTTTAAATTCTGAAGGAGATCCCAACAGGATCATCTTTTTTAATTTGACAGGTTGGTATTTGCTTTGGAATAATGCACAGGCCATACCGCCCACAGAATGCCCAATAAGAATATCAGGAGAAAAACGTTGGGCAGCAACATTTATAAATTCGGCATATAAAATCGCATTAAAAACGTCACTTCCTGATTGTCCATGAGCTGGCGCATCGAGCGCAATCATATCATAACCTTTGTTTTTCAAGGTTGTGATTAGGTTTTTCCATCGTGCCGAGTTACTTTCCCAACCATGCGCCAATAATATGGTTTGTTTGCTTCCAATCCATCTGTAGGTCATGATTGGATAGGTTTCATGATGAAGTTCTTCTTGTTGGGCAGTGTCTAAAAAACTGGATTGTTCTTCGCTTATTTTGCCGGCTCTTGGCGTCATAAACAAATGCATGGCTTTGTTGGCGGCTTTTGATTTTGAGAAATAGCTCAGGACGTTGATGTAGTTTCCAACCAGTTTGACAATGAGTTTTTTCATGGGTATTTTAACTTACAAGCTGATTTTTATGCTTGCTTATTTTATCAAAAATGATATTTTTTAATAGAGTTTGGAGTAATATGTAAGTGTTGGCTATTTAGTTCCAATGCACAAAGAAATACTTCACCTTAGCGTTGTCCGGAATTTGGGAAGTTTCGATGTTAAGGCTTCGGTCAAAACGTAAATTGGAAGGCAGCTCTGCTTTATCAATGGTAAATGAAGCATTAATTTCCTTTACGCTCACAACAATCGAATTGATGAGATTGTCAATTTTTGTAACCGTATAAGCATTGTCAATATCTTTAAAAGTACTCTTTATTGAAATGCCTTTCTCGGTTTTATAACGCGGATCTAAAATACGAACACTTGTAACGATAGCCGTTGAATCTGCTATTCTATCAGGAGAAAGAGTTAATAATGCCTTACCGTTTTTGTCAAAAATATCGATATTATTAATGCTTCTGGTAAACTCATCAGCGCCATTATAATCTGCAACGGAGTCCTTTTCAAAAATTAATTTTAAATCCTTGACTTGTGTGGAATCCGTTAAGTTTCCAATGTTTTGTTTTTGAATTAGAAAAGGATCTTGATTTTTTCCGCAACCGCTTAGTAATAATGAACCTATGGCAATGTAAGTAAGTGATTTTTGCATTTTGTATGTTAATTTAATTCCGTAAAATAAAATGTTGGCTATTAATTGTATGTTGAGTTTTAAGTAAATCCAGCTTACGGCCTATTGTTGATAAAGGTTTTTTAGAATGTATGTGCAACACTGTTTTTATATATTTATATTGATGCAACACTCTGTTTAATAGGGTTATAAATATGTTTTTATTGTGGTTTTTGTTTTGGAGTGTTTAAAAAATCCGTCCTTTCTGGCCATTAATTGGAAATTTTGCATAAAAATAGTATAATTTTAGGCAAGTTTAAAAGATAAAAAAATGAAAGTTACTTCTGTTTTAGCCGTTATTTTATTTACCGTATTTGTTTTGGGGTGCCAACAAAAATCTGATGCGCCCATTTTTTATAAATCGCATGAATCTTTGCGACAGGATGCACCGTTTAGCGATGTAGTTGAAAGTAATGGTTTGCTGTTTTTAAGTGGTCAATTAGGAATGGATCATAAAACCCGTCTTCTTGTTGAAGGTGGTATTGAGGCCGAAACTAAACAATGTATTGAAAATATTAAAGCGGTTCTGGAACATCACCAATCGTCTTTGGATAAGGTGGTCAAATGCACTGTTATTTTGAAAGATATCAATGATTTTGCTGCATTCAATAAAATTTATACCACCTATTTTCCTAATAAACCGGCACGTACTACGTTTGCAGCTGCAGGATTGGCTGCCAACGCAAGCATTGAAATTGAAGTGATCGCCTCAAAATAAATAGTGTTTTAAAACTTTGTTTGCAAGAACTTGTATGATAAGATTATGAAGTATCTTTGCACGCTATGACAAAAATTGAAAAACAAGAATTGGTAGATAAAGGCCTTATGTTGCCTTTGATGGAAGAGTTTTATACCATTCAGGGAGAGGGGTTTCATCAAGGAAAAGCCGCTTATTTTATACGGCTGGGCGGTTGCGACGTAGGCTGTCATTGGTGCGATGTCAAAGAAAGTTGGGATGCGGAATTGCATCCACCAACACGGGTTGATGCCATTGTTGAAAATGCGGTGCGTTACAGTAAAACCATGGTGATTACCGGTGGTGAACCTTTAATGTGGGATATGAATCCGTTGACTTCAAAACTAAAAGAAAAAGGCGTGCAAACGCACATCGAAACTTCAGGGGCGCATCCATTAACGGGTATTTGGGATTGGATTTGCTTATCGCCTAAAAAAATGAAATTGCCTACCGACGAAGTTTATAAAAAAGCCAACGAGCTAAAATGTATTATCTATAATAAAGACGATTTTAGATTTGCGGAAGAACAAGCCGCAAAAGTTAATGAAGACTGTATTTTGTTTTTACAACCCGAATGGAGTAAACGCGATAAGGTAATTCCTGAAATTGTGGATTATGTGATGGCTAATCCCAAATGGAAAGTCTCGTTGCAAACCCATAAGTATTTGAATATTCCATAAAAACAAAAAAAGAGTTTAGAACAGCTAAACTCTTTTTTTGTTTTTTTTTGTAATATTTCAAACAGGAATCAATTAGATACCAAATGGTACTTTTACTCTAACATCGCCCCATCCCATATACATATCCGCCCCAGTTTCAGATTCTTCAAAAACAATCGAAAATGCTTCCAAAATATCCTTGCTTTGTGTTGAAGGAACTTTGAGGCGTGCAACATCATGTTCTTCATTATAGGTGTAAGCGCCCCAAACATTAATATCAGAACTTAAAATAATAGTCCATTCTTTCTGACCTGGAATTGTAAATAAGGTATAGCTGCCCGGTTTGATCTTAACATTTCCAAACTTTACAGGCTTGTAAAATGTAATTTCGGTAGCTTCATTGGCGCCCGTTCTCCAAACTTCATCATGTGGAGCCAATTTAGTGACCTCTCTTCCTTTTAATTGAGGTCGACTATAAATAACCTTAATCGATTTTTCGGCAATTTTGTAATTGTTGGGAAAGGTTGCGGCATCCATAGGACTTGGATCTAAACCAGGAAATTTTTGCGCATTGGCAGTGTAGGACCAAGCTAATACTAAGGCTAATACTAAGGTTCTTAAAGTTGTTTTCATAAAATGCAATTTTTTTTATAGGATAAACTTAAGTATAAATTATCTTAAAATTATTATAATTTTTTTGTGAACGGCTAAAGTTTACAATTATTTAGAAAATCTTTAATTTTTAATAGTTGTTCTTTCTTATTTGCATAATTAATCTAAATATTATTATAATATGTAACCATTTAACTTCAATTGGTTTTCTAATCGAAATGAAGTTTACATCTTTGCCTAAGAATTATAATAAAAAGTATTACTAAAATATATCATTATGTGTGGAATTGTATGTGCGTTTGATTTAAAACAAAAAGCAGAAGATTTAAGACCTCAGTTATTGGAAATGTCTAAAATAATCCGTCATCGCGGACCGGATTGGAGTGGCGTTTTTAATAATGACAAAGCGATTATGACGCATGAGCGTTTGGCAATTGTTGATCCTGCTTCGGGAAAACAACCTTTGTTTAGTGAAGATAAAAAATTGGTTTTGGCTGCCAACGGCGAAATTTATAACCATAGGGCTTTAAGAAAACAATTTCCAGATTACAAGTTTCAAACTGAAAGTGATTGTGAAGTGATTTTGGCTTTATATCAAGAAAAAGGGGTCGATTTTATTGATGAAATGAACGGTATCTTCGGATTTGCCATTTATGATGTTGAAAAAGACGAATATTTTATTGCTCGCGATCACATGGGGATTATTCCATTATATATAGGTTGGGATCAAAACGGGACGTTTTATGTGGCTTCAGAATTGAAGGCACTGGAAGGTTATTGTACTAAAATCGAATTATTTCCTCCAGGACATTATATGAGTAGTAAGGATGGCGAGTTTGTAAAGTGGTACAATCGTGAATGGACAGAATTTGATGCCGTAAAGGATAACGAAACCAGTATCAAGGCTATTCGGGAAGCTTTGGAAGCCGCAGTTTACAGACAGTTGATGAGTGATGTGCCTTACGGTGTTTTGCTTTCCGGCGGATTGGATTCGTCGGTAACGTCTGCTATTGCCAAGAAATATGCCGACAGACGTATTGAAACGGATAATAAACAAGCTGCTTGGTATCCACAACTGCACAGTTTTTCGGTAGGCTTGGAAGGGTCGCCTGATTTGGCTGCTGCTCAAAAAGTTGCCGATCATATCGGGACGGTGCATCATGAAATAAAATTTACTATACAAGAAGGTTTGGATGCTTTAAGAGATGTTATTTATAACCTTGAAACTTATGATATCACCACTATTCGTGCCAGTACACCGATGTATTTGATGGCTCGTGTGATAAAATCAATGGGTATTAAAATGGTTCTTTCAGGCGAAGGTGCAGACGAATTGTTTGGTGGTTATCTCTATTTTCATAAAGCGCCAAATGCGAAGGAGTTTCATGATGAAACGGTTCGAAAACTGAGTAAATTGCACATGTATGATTGCTTGCGTGCCAATAAAAGTTTGGCAGCTTGGGGGATTGAAGGCCGTACACCGTTTTTGGATAAAGAATTTATGGATGTGGCCATGCGCATTAATCCACAAGACAAGATGATCAATGGTGAGCGTATGGAAAAATGGGTGGTTCGAAAAGCTTTTGAAGATATGCTGCCCGAAAGCATCGTTTGGAGACAAAAGGAGCAGTTTAGTGATGGCGTCGGTTATAGTTGGATTGATACCTTAAAAATCATGGTTGATAATGAAGTGACTGATGAGCAGTTGGCCAATGCCAAGTATAAATTCCCATTGCAAACACCAACAAGTAAGGAAGAGTTCTATTACCGCTCCATTTTTGCAGAGTATTTTCCGAGTGATACGGCAGCATTATGCGTGCCCCAAGAAGCGTCAGTGGCCTGCAGCACCAAAATAGCTTTAGAGTGGGACGAGAGTTTTAAAAATATGAACGATCCAAGTGGCCGCGCTGTAGCAAAAGTCCACTCTGATGCTTATGTAAAAGCATAAAACAGTAAATTACATTTGATTTTTTAACACCAAAATCCCGTCTTAGCGGGATTTTGGTGTTTTTGACCTTTTATGAAGATGTTAAAATTTATAAATATGTGTTTTAAGCTGCTTTTTAGGCGATTTAAGCCGCTTTCACGTAACTAACAAATGTTGATAATTTTGAGGGTTAAGTGGTGAAAAACTTTCAAAACGCCTCATAATTTTGTATCTTTGTAGGTATTCAAAATGATACGCAAGTGTCATTTTTTTTATGACTTTATGTTATTTTATGTACATAAAGTCTATTCGAAAAATAAGAACAAAAAATTAAGAATAAACACTATTATGAAAGAAGAGTTTAATAAGGATAATTATTCGGCGGATAGTATACAGGCATTAGAAGGCATGGAGCACGTTCGTTTGCGTCCGTCGATGTATATTGGAGATACCGGAACGAGAGGTTTGCACCATTTGGTTTATGAGGTGGTGGACAACTCCATTGATGAGGCCATGGCAGGGCATTGTAATAATATTACCGTAATAATTAACGAGGATAATTCGATTACTACTGAAGATGATGGTCGTGGTATTCCTATCGATTTGCACAAAAAAGAAGGTGTATCTGCATTAGAGGTTGTTATGACCAAGATTGGTGCCGGTGGAAAATTCGATAAAGATTCATATAAGGTTTCTGGAGGATTGCACGGTGTTGGTGTGAGTTGTGTGAACGCATTATCCGATCATTTAAAAGCAGTAGTTTATAGAAATGGTGAGATTTGGGAGCAGGAGTATGAAAAAGGAAAACCAATGTATCCTGTTAAGAAAGTGGGTGAAACCGATAAAAGAGGAACATCCATCACGTTTAAACCAGATGCCACTATTTTTACCCATTCGGTTGAATATAGCTATGATACTTTAGCGAGTAGAATGCGTGAGCTTGCTTATTTAAATAAAGGAATTACCATTCACTTAATTGATAAGCGCAACAAAAAAGAAGATGGGACTTTTGAGGGTGAAACATTCCATTCAGAAGAAGGTTTAAAGGAATTCATCAAGTTTTTGGATGGAAACCGTGAGCCGTTAACCCGTGAGGTGATTGCTTTTGAAGGCGAGAAAAACGGCGTTCCGGTTGAGGTTGCCATGATTTACAACACAAGTTATGCAGAAAATTTACACTCGTACGTCAACAATATTAATACGCACGAAGGCGGAACGCATTTATCTGGATTTAGACGTGGTTTAACGCATACGCTTAAAAAATATGCCGATGATTCTGGATTGCTCAAAAACCTAAAATTTGAAATTGCAGGTGATGATTTCCGTGAAGGATTAACCGCTATTATTTCGGTAAAAGTTCAAGAGCCACAATTTGAGGGACAGACAAAAACCAAACTTGGAAACAGAGAGGTTTCGGCCTCTGTAAGTCAAGCGGTTTCTGAAATGTTGACCAATTATTTGGAAGAAAATCCAGAAGATGCAAAGGTGATTGTGCAGAAAGTTATTCTTGCGGCACAAGCGCGTCATGCGGCCCAAAAAGCCCGAGAATTGGTACAGCGAAAAACTGTGATGAGTATTGGTGGACTGCCCGGGAAACTGAGTGATTGTTCTGAGCAGGATCCTTCAAAATGTGAAGTATTTTTAGTGGAGGGCGATTCGGCAGGTGGAACTGCAAAACAAGGTCGTGACAGAGCGTTTCAAGCTATTTTGCCATTGCGAGGTAAAATTCTGAATGTTGAAAAAGCCATGACCCACCGTGTTTTTGAAAACGAAGAAATCAAGAATATTTTTACAGCTTTGGGCGTTACCATCGGTACCGAAGAAGACAGTAAGGCGCTTAACCTTTCAAAATTACGTTACCATAAAGTGGTCATCATGTGTGACGCGGATATTGATGGTAGTCATATTGCTACTTTAATTTTGACCTTCTTCTTTAGATATATGAAGGAACTGATTGAAAATGGCCATATTTATATCGCCACGCCTCCATTATATTTAATCAAAAAAGGACAACGTAAAGAGTATGCCTGGAGTGATAAGGAACGTGATGAAATTTCGGAGCAATTTGGTGGAAATGTTGGTATCCAACGTTATAAAGGTCTTGGAGAGATGAATGCCGAGCAACTTTGGGATACTACAATGAACCCAGAGTTTAGAACTTTACGTCAGGTTCAAATTGATAATGGCGGTGAGGCCGATCGTATTTTCTCTATGTTGATGGGCGATGAAGTGCCACCTCGTAGAGAATTTATCGAGAAAAATGCAGTATATGCAAAAATTGATGCCTAAGAATAATATCAGTTTTATATTCAAAAAACACCGGGATTCCGGTGTTTTTTTATGGCTATTTTCAATAAGAAAGATGAAATTTAGAAGCTTATTGTTTTTGAATTAATAGCACAAATCATTTTATGAATGTCTCTTTAACGATTTTTGTTAATAGATAAGTATATTATTTGTTGAAATTGAAAACTATATTGGAAATCTTGGGCTTTCTTTATAAAAAAACAATTTAATTCGTAATTTTGTAGTCATTCTAAATTTGAAGTTTCACATTAAAAAATACATATAATTATGAAAGTTACAGTAGTTGGAGCAGGAGCCGTAGGGGCAAGCTGTGCAGAATATATTGCCATCAAGAATTTTGCGAGCGAAGTTGTTCTATTGGATATTAAAGAAGGTTTTGCAGAAGGTAAAGCCATGGATTTAATGCAAACGGCATCCTTAAACGGTTTTGACACAAAAATAACAGGAGTTACTAATGATTACGCTAAAACTGCTGAAAGTGATGTTTGTGTGATTACTTCTGGTATTCCTCGTAAACCGGGAATGACCCGCGAAGAACTAATCGGTATCAATGCTGGTATTGTAAAAGAGGTGTCTTCAAATTTAATTAAGTATTCGCCAAATACTATTGTTATCGTGGTGAGCAATCCTATGGATACCATGGCTTATTTGGTTCATAAATCAACAAACCTTCCAAAAAACAGAATCATCGGAATGGGCGGTGCATTAGATTCTGCACGTTTCAAATACCGATTGGCAGAAGCTCTTGGTGCTCCAATAAGCGATGTTGACGGCATGGTTATTGGTGGCCATAGTGATACCGGTATGATTCCATTAACGCGTTTGGCAACCAGAAACAGTGTACCAGTATCTGAGTTCTTGTTAGAAGAGCGTTTGAGCCAAGTTTTAGAAGATACCAAAGTTGGTGGAGCCACTCTTACCAAATTGTTAGGTACTTCGGCATGGTATGCGCCGGGTGCAGCCGTTAGCAGCATGGTTCAAGCCATTGCATGCGACCAAAAGAAAATGTTCCCATGTTCGGTATTATTGGATGGTGAATACGGTTTAAAAGATATTTGTCTTGGTGTTCCTGTAATTTTAGGTAAAAATGGTATTGAAACGATTGTAGAAATTGACCTAAATGATGCCGAAAAAGCCAATATGAATGAAAGTGCAGATGCAGTTAGAGTGGTAAACAATTTATTGTAATCTATAAACACACTTACAGGTGTTTTAAATTTCAGTGCCTAAAGTTGAAGTATTTAATCACAAGTTTAGGCACTTTTTATATCAACTAGAAACTAATAAAACATGAGAAAAATAATATTTTTACTAGTCTGTGTGTTCAGTATTTCAATGAACGCACAACAGCAAATTGATGAAGGCGTCGTCATTTCAAAACAAACCATGTCTAGTGATAATGAGCAGGTAAATGCACAATTGGCCATGATGGGCAATATGATTTCGACCACTTATTTTAAGAACGACAAAACACGTTCAGAAACCAGTAATCCAATGACAGGAACTACAGTATTTATTGCTAATAATACCTCAAAAAAATCTATGGTATTAATGGATAATGCCATGATTGGTAAAAAATATATGGAGGCTGATATTTCACCATCAAAGGAAGATTTGGAGAATATGAAAATTGTGAAAACCAATGAAAAAAAGACGGTTTTGGGCTATGAGTGCCAACGGTATAATGTGACGATGGCAAAGGATGGAGCAGATATGACCATGGCCATTTATACTACCAACAAATTAAAAGCAATTTCTCAGCAAACGGCGTCATTTGGCAAAGATTTTGAAGGTTTTCCGTTGTACATGGATATCAGTATTTTGCAACAAGGTATGGCATTAAATATGGTGATTGAAGTGACCGAAATTAAAGCAGAAAAAGTATCCGATGACAAATTCAGTTTGACACCACCAGAAGGTTATTCAAAAGTTGATAATCTTCCAGGTATGTAAGCTGACTTTAATATGACCATAATACTTTAAGACTCTAGATAATCCCGATAACAATCGGGATTATTTTTTATATATTTGCCGACCAATTGTCCATAGAATTTACTTTTTGAATTTGCTGATCGCTGTCAAAATAAACTAAACCCGTTGAAAATCTTTAAAGAAATAAAAATACAATCCAAATTGTACTTTAGTGCAGCACTCATTTTTGTAGCTGTATTGGGGAGTATTTTAGGTCAACATCAAATAACATTGCCTAATCAGGAAATTGTTTTGCAGTTTGCCAATGAGGATGTTTCTTTGAATGATACACAACAAACTGTGGCAATTGTTGAGCAAGAATTAAAGCGCATAGGTGTTTCTTCCATTCATGTTGGCGAGCAGGAAGATGGCAGGTTAGTTATCAGTTATTACAGTACGACCGATGTTAAAAACATCAAAAAATTACTGTCTGCCCAAAAAGACCTCGCTCTAGGATTTATATCTTCCACAAAAAATGAAATTCCATTACCTATTCCAACAAAAGATACGTCTATAGTTTATCAGCTTGATGTTTATGAAATTAAGGATGGACAAAATTCATATTCAAGTTTAGGAGGCCAATGTGCTGTTGAACTAAAAACAGCAAAACAAAGGTTTTTAAATCCTAATCTTTTTATAGCGTCACAAGAACCTTTTTTTGGTGGTGGTGAACCTATCTTAAAAGTAGATTTCAGTTTTCAGAGATCTATTGGCATTGTAAAAGATTACCGATCACATAAAATTCCGGAAGTCAGGGCAGGTCCTTTGTCTTAAAGGGATTTTTAAAGACCAATAAATTTTTATTCTTCCCATTTTTACAATCAAAAATGTATAGATAAAAGCTAAAAAGTGAATCCCTCGTTGGGTAAAACTATAGAAGCTTTAAGCTGTCCAACTTAATCATAAAAAACAATTGTCAAATGGTCTGTAAATTTTATATTTGCGCACCCAAAACTTTGGGTAAGTTTGACTTAAAAAAATAAAATAATGCAAAACAAAGGATTAGTAAAGCTGTTTGCTGTGTTATTTGGATTGGTAAGTATTTATCAATTATCATTTACATTCAAGGCTAACCAAATTGAAGATCGTGCCGAAAAGTTTGCGGCACTTAAATCTAATGACCCTGTACAACGCGCTGCAGATGAAGCAAGTTATTTGGATTCCATATCAAATCTTAACGTATTTAATATGGGGATCGCAAATTATACCTACAATGAGGTCAAAGACAAAGCGATGAATTTAGGTCTCGACCTTAAAGGTGGGATCAACGTTATTCTCGAAATTTCTGTTAAAGACCTTTTAAAAGGTTTGGCAAACAATAGTAAAGATCCTGTATTCAATAAAGCGTTAGATGATGCCACCGAGCTTCAAAAAACAAGTCAAAACGCTTATGTTGATGACTTCTTTATTGCTTTCGATAAAATAAAGGGCAATCAAAAACTGGCATCTCCCGAAATTTTCGCCAACAGATCATTAAGCGAAGAAATTAATATTGATATGTCAGATCGTGCTGTTCAGCCGATTATCAGAAAAAAAGTGGATGAATCTATCGTTTCTGCTTTTGAAGTATTGCGCAAACGTATTGATAAATTTGGGGTGACGTCTCCAAACATCCAACGATTGGGCAACACCGGGCGAATTCTAGTAGAGCTTCCGGGTGCAAAAGATGTAGAACGTATCAAAAACCTATTGCAAAGTACTGCGCAATTAGAGTTTTGGGATGTTTATAGAGGTGAGGAATTCCTTCCGTTTTTAGCGCAAGCCAATGAAGCTTTAAAGCCTTTAGTTAGTAAAACTGCCAAAACTGAAATCGCGGAAACCGAAATTGTAACCGATACCATTGATGATGCCGATAGTAAAATTAGAGAACTGACTGGTGTTATTTCAGAAACAGATTCTACCGAAGTTGGTGAAAACCCAATCTTTGATTTATTGAGAGGTTATGGATCTGGTGGCCCTGTAGTAGCTACTTTTGAAGCTAAAGATAAAGACTTGGTAATGTCCTATTTAAATATGCCACAAGTAAGATCTTTGTTACCAGCCGATCAGCGCTATGTGAAATTTGCTTGGGGTATTCAGGCAAAAAACAGTGAGTACATCGATTTATATGCTATCAAAGGAAACAGAGACAATACACCAGAATTGAGTGGTGCTGTTATTACGGATGCAAGCCAGCAATATACCCAAAGGAACCAACCTTCGGTAAGTATGCAAATGAACAGTAAAGGAGCGAAAATCTGGGAAGAAATGACCGGAAGAGCTTATGCGCAGCAAAGTCAAATTGCCATTGTACTTGATGATATAGTATATTCTGCACCGGGCGTGACAACAGGACCTATTTCTGGAGGAAATTCTGAAATATCAGGGTCGTTTACACTTAACGAAGCGATTGACTTGGCAAACGTATTAAGAGCAGGAAAACTACCAGCTAAAGCTGATATTGTACAAGCTGACGAAGTAGGTGCATCTTTAGGCCAAGAAGCTATCCAAAGTGGAACGTCTTCATTCTTAATTGCATTGGCATTAGTGTTAACATGGATGACCGTTTATTATGGTAAAGGAGGTTTGTTTGCAGATATAGCCTTGGTTCTTAATATCTTATTGATATTTGGTGTGCTTGCTGGATTGGGCGCCGTACTGACCCTTCCAGGTTTAGCGGGAATTGTTTTAACCATTGGTATGTCGGTGGATGCGAACGTTATTATCTTTGAAAGGATTAAAGAGGAATTAGCAAAGGGCAAGAGCCAAATTGAAGCTGTAAAAGATGGTTTTAGTAATGCATTGTCATCAATTTTGGATGCAAACATCACTACTTTATTAATTGCAATTATCTTATTTGTATTTGGTACAGGTCCAATCAAAGGATTTGCGACAACCTTAATCATTGGTATTATCACCTCTTTATTTACCGCAATTTTCATTACAAGATTGTGTGTAGATTGGTATATTGGCAAAGGCAATAAATTGACATTTACAACAGCTGTTTCAAAAGGGCTTTTCCAAAATATGAACATTGATTTTATGGGCAAAAGAAAAGTTGCTTATATTGTTTCGACTGCATTAGTTGTCCTGAGTTTGTTTTCGTTGTTTACCAAAGGTCTAGATCAAGGAATTGATTTTGTAGGAGGAAGAACCTATCAAGTGCGTTTTGCCCAGGAAGTTAATCCGGAAGAAGTTAAAGCCGATGTTTTAGAAACTTTTGGAAGTGCGGAGGTTAAAACCATCGGATCTTCCCATCAGTTAAAAATATCTACTAAGTATATGGTAGATAATACGAGCTCAGAAGTTGATGAGCAAGTACAATTTGAACTTTTTGAAACTTTAGCCAAATACCTTCCTAAAGGAATGACTTATGAAGATTTTAAAACAGGTTCAGGTGAACAGAAAATTGGCCAAATGTTCTCCAGTAAGGTAAGTCCAACCATTGCAGATGATATCAAAAAGGAATCTTTATGGGCTGTTTTAGGATCTTTGGTGGTGATGTTCTTGTATATCCTATTGCGTTTTAGAAGATGGCAATTCTCTTTTGGAGCGGTTGTGGCCTTAACGCACGACGTTATTGTTGTATTGGGCGTGTTCTCAATTGCTTATACATTTATGCCGTTTTCAATGGAGCTGGATCAGGCATTTATTGCTGCGATCCTAACGGTGATTGGTTATTCATTGAATGACACCGTTATTGTTTTTGATAGAATTAGAGAGACTATTACAGAACGTGGCGGTTTTGATGGCAAGCGCAATGTTAACTATGCAATCAATAATACAATTGGTCGAACCTTGAACACATCGTTAACCACGTTAATCGTTCTAATGGCAATGTTCTTATTAGGTGCAGATTCATTAAGAGGGATGTTGTTTGCTATTATTATGGGGATTGTTGTAGGGACATACTCATCAATATTTTTAGCGTCGCCAATAATGTACGATACTTCTAAAAATAAAGAAGATGCTGTTGTCGAACAGTAAAAGTACTAGGTTTTAGTAAAACTGTTTATAAATAAAAAAGCCGTCTCAATAGTCAAAATTGAGACGGTTTTTTATTTTTTAATCGTAAACGATGTTGAATAGTTATAGTCAGGTTTTTAGGGCTACTTGGTTACGAAAATAGATAAAATAATCACCTATAATATTTGTAAAAAAGAATATCCTAAAGTAGGAAACCTCTGTAATTAGTTGTAAATTGCGCCCTCAAAACAGCCGGTCCATTAACTCAGCTGGTTCAGAGTGTCACGTCGACAACGTGGAAGTCACTGGTTCGAATCCAGTATGGACCACCGGAATAAAATCCTGATGCAAGCGCATCAGGATTTTTGTTTTTATAGTGGTTTTGTTTTTTTCTATGTAAAATTAAAAACCCGATAATAAAAGTCATTTCAACATCATTTGATTACGTTGTTAAAATAGAATTCCAAGTTTCAGAAAAATAAAAAAGCCCAAGTTTATTGTAACTCGGGCTTTTTTATAGGATTCAGCTAATTTAGATATTAGCCGTTCATTGACAATAAAAATTCTTCATTGTTTCTAGTCTTTTTAAATCGGTCGTTGATGAATTCCATAGCTTCCACAGGATTCATGTCCGAAAGATATTTGCGCATCACCCACATGCGTTGAATGGTAGTTTCATCCAACAATAAATCATCTCTACGTGTACTTGAAGAGGTTAAATCGATAGCCGGGAAAATACGACGGTTAGAGATTTTTCTATCCAATTGCAACTCCATATTACCGGTTCCTTTAAATTCTTCAAAAATTACTTCATCCATTTTAGAGCCCGTTTCGGTCAATGCCGTGGCGATAATGGTAAGCGATCCTCCATTTTCTATATTACGCGCAGCTCCAAAAAAGCGTTTTGGTTTGTGAAGTGCATTGGCATCAACACCACCACTCAATATCTTTCCAGAGGCTGGCTGCACAGTGTTATAGGCACGTGCCAAACGTGTAATGGAATCCAAAAGGATCACGACGTCATGACCACATTCTACCAGTCGTTTTGCTTTTTCCAAAACAATATTTGCAATTTTTACGTGTTCGTGCGCTTCCTTATCAAAAGTTGAGGCGATAACTTCTCCTCTAACGTTTCGTTGCATATCGGTAACCTCTTCTGGACGTTCGTCAATCAACAAAATCATTTGATAAACTTCCGGATGGTTAGCAGCAATAGCATTGGCAACATCCTTTAAAAGCATGGTTTTACCCGTTTTGGGTTGCGAAACGATCATGCCACGTTGTCCTTTTCCAATCGGCGAAAACAAATCCAT
>NZ_DATJCY010000273.1:0-2438 GCF_035577925.1 Gelidibacter sp.
CGCTAATTCCTGTTCCAATGACAATGGCGTCATAGTGTTCTTTTATCATAATAATATTTTTAAAATAGTCTAGTTTTATAAATTAGGTTAGGACTAATTTATAGATCGTGAATGTTAAATCTTTTTAGTCGCTAAACTTAATCAAATTAGTAGTATTTTGATCAAACTTTAGTATTTTCATCCTTATTTTATTTTTAGATAACTTAATATTCAACCAAAATCATTATGATTAAAAGTATTATTGCTCCTTTATCTTTATTATTTCTGGTGGGATTCCTATTTTTTGGATGCAAGAAAAATGAAACGCAGTCCAACCAAACACACGTATTGACCGAAGAAAAAGAACCTTTTTTCAAGTTGTCATTAGCGCAATGGTCTTTGCACAGAGCTATTGGAAATAATGATTTGGATGCGTTTGATTTTGCTGAAAAGGCTAAAGCGATGGGTTTTGACGGCATCGAATATGTATCCGATTTATATAGGAAAAAGATAGCAGCCATGGGAATGGAAGCCGTTCTTGAAGTTTTAAAAGAAAAAAGTAAGGTGCATGGTGTTAAAAATGTTTTGATAATGGTTGATGACGAAGGGCATTTGTCATCACCGGATGAAAAAGAAAGAAATAAAGCAATTGAAAATCATAAAAAATGGGTCGATGCTGCGCAATTTTTGGGATGTCATGCCATTCGTGTCAATCTGTATGGTTCAGGTAGTGAGGAAGAGTGGATTTCAAATAGTACGATTGGTTTAACGCAATTGGCAGAATATGGCAAATCTAAAGGGATTAATGTGATTGTTGAAAACCATGGTGGTTTTTCTTCAAATGCAGCGCTTTTAGCAAAGGTTATGAAAACTGTAAATATGGATAATTGTGGCACCTTGCCTGATTTTGGAAATTTTTGTATAAAATATGGCGACGGAACATGTGCTGAAAGCTATGATAAATATAAAGGTATAGAAGAAATGATGCCTTTTGCAAAAGGTGTTAGCGCCAAATCCTATGATTTTGATGCCAATGGCAACGAAATAACGTTAGATTATCCTCGTTTTTTGAAAATAGTCAAAGATGCTGGATTTACCGGATATATAGGTGTTGAATATGAAGGAGGCAAGATAGGTGAAGAAAAAGGCATTGAATTGACACGGGCTTTATTATTGAAAATAGGAAAAGAGCTTGCCGATTAATTTTGAAATATTAAAACAATACATAAAATGAGTGAAACAAACAAAACACATACTATTTCCAGACGGAAATTTGTAGGTATGTCCATGGCTGCCAGTGCGGCTTTTAGTATTGTGCCGTCTTTTGCGGTGAGTGGTTTAGGACACGTTGCACCAAGTGATAAGTTGAATATTGCAGGGATTGGTGTTGGCGGAATGGGACTGGCCAACCTTAAAAACCTAGCTTCACAAAATATTGTTGCCCTCTGTGATGTGGATTGGAAATACGCTCAAGGTGCGGCTACCACTTTTCCCAATGCAAAAAAATATTGGGATTGGCGTAAAATGTTTGACGAAATGGGCAAGGACATCGATGCTGTGGTTATCGCAACTGCCGATCATACCCATGCTATCATTGCAGCACATGCCATTACATTGGGAAAACACGTATATCTTCAAAAACCATTGACCCACTCGGTTTATGAATCGCGGTTATTGACAAAATTGGCGAAAAAATATAAGGTTGCCACCCAAATGGGCAATCAAGGTGCTTCTGGCGAAGGTGTTGCAAAAACTTGTGAAATCCTTTGGAGCGGTGCTATTGGCGATGTTAAAAAAGTAGAGTCCTTTACGGATAGACCAATATGGCCACAAGGATTAAACACACCAGAAAGAGGCGACTGGGTTCCAGAAACCTTGAATTGGGATTTATTCACTGGCCCCGCAAAAATGAGACCTTATAATGAAGTTTATCATCCATGGAATTGGCGCGGTTGGTGGGATTATGGCACAGGGGCTTTGGGCGATATGGCCTGTCATATTTTGCACCCTGTATTTGAAGGACTTCAATTGGGATATCCTACAAAAGTTCAAGCAAGTTCCTCGTTATTGTTGAATGATTCTGCGCCGGTATCCCAAGCTGTAAAGCTGACATTTCCATCAAGAGGTAAAAAAGGACGAATGAAGTTGGACGAGGTTGATGTCCATTGGTATGACGGCGGTATCAAACCGATAATGCCCGATAATTGGCCGGCAGGAAAAAATCCAAATAAATCTGGTGGCGGTACGTTTTTCTATGGCACTAAGGATATTCTTCATGTGGGATGCTATGGTCTCGAACCAGAATTAGTATCGGGCAAACCTATCACGATTCCTAAAACAGAACGACGTGTTGAAGAAGAACTTGGACTAACCTGGTCTGGCGGTGCACACGAAATGGATTGGGTGCGCGCCTGTAAAGAAAATCCTGAAAGTAGAAAACCAACAACCTCCGATTTTGC
>NZ_DATJCY010000274.1:0-2613 GCF_035577925.1 Gelidibacter sp.
TATCTTGGTCACAATCTAATTGCATATCTACCAAATTTAAAAAATTACCACTTTCTTCACCTTTCGTCCATAAACGTTGTTTACTTCGACTATAAAAAGTAACCTTTTTAATTTCTTGGGTTTTCTTTAAAGCAGCTTCATTCATATACCCCAACATCAAAACAGTTTTGGTTTGAGCATCCTGAATGATTGCAGGAACTAAATTATCGGAATTGTATGTAATTTCCATCTTTAAAGTTTTACGTCGATATTATTATTTTTTAAAGTGGTTTTCAAATCTTTAATGTTGATTTCACCAAAATGAAATACACTAGCTGCCAGTGCAGCATCACATTGCCCAATTTGAAAAGCATCAATAAAATCTTGAACATTACCAGCACCACCCGATGCAATAATTGGGATATTTGAGTTGGTCGCTAATCTTTTCAATGCCTCAATAGGAAATCCGTTTTTTGTACCATCATGGTCCATGGAAGTAAATAAAATTTCGCCAGCACCACGATTTTCAACTTCTTTTGCCCAATCAAATAAATTCAATGCTGCCGATATGTTTCCACCCGAAGTATAAACCATCCACTCACCATCAATTTGCTTGGCATCAATAGCAATCACAATACTTTTACGTCCAAATTTTTTGGCCAATTCATTAATAAGATCAGGTTTTTTTACTGCCGAAGAATTCATTGCTATCTTATCAGCACCAGCTTTTAGCACCAAATGTGCGTCCTCGACCGATGTAATTCCGCCACCAACAGTAAACGGAATACTAATTTGTTCAGCTATTTTGGTTACCATTTCTAAAGTGGTTTTGCGCTCTTCCAAAGTTGCCGAAATATCAAGAAACACCAATTCATCGGCACCTTGATCTTCATATTTTTGTGCCAATTCAACAGGGTCACCGGCATCGATCAGATTTATAAAATTAACACCTTTTACAGTACGTCCGTTTTTAATATCCAAACATGAAATAATTCGTTTTGTAGTCATATATTTTTAATTTTTGACATTCTTAAATTCTTGTTTTTTTTATAAAAATCGTTGGAGTTCTTTTAAGCTTATTTTATTTTCATAAATAGCTTTTCCGATGATGACGCCCTCACAACCCAATTCTTTCAACTTTGATAAATCGTCAATATGTGAAATTCCCCCAGAAGCAATCAGTTTAATAGATTGATCGGAACTACTATTTGAACATCGCTCAATAATATGTCGATACAAATCAAACGACGGCCCTTGTAACATGCCGTCTTTGGCAATATCCGTGCAGATAACATATTCAATTTTATGTCTTTGATAATCTTTTATAAAAGGTATGACGTCCAAAGTACTTTCCTCCTGCCAACCACTAATCGCAATTTTTTCGTTATTACAATCCGCTCCCAAAATAATTTTATCCGATCCGTATTTTTCAATCCAAGATTGGAACATTAGAGGATTGGTCACTGCAATACTACCCCCTGTTATTTGTTTAACTCCCGAATTGAACACGATATGAACATCTTCATCAGATTGGAGTCCGCCGCCAAAATCTATTTTTAAATTGGTTTTTGTGGCTATTTGCTCCACAATTTTATAATTCACAATTTGTTTTGCTTTAGCACCGTCCAAATCAACCAGGTGCAAGTTTTGGATTCCGGCATCTTCAAATTGTTTGGCAACTTCCAAAGGATTTTCATTATAGACTGTTTTTAAACTAAAATCGCCTTTGGTTAATCGCACACATTTACCATCTATAATATCAATTGCTGGAATAATTCTCATTTTATTATTTTATAACTTGGTACACGACAAAAATTATATTTCATGGATTTTCCTTGATTTGACACCCCTGCCCTAAAGGGTGAATCAAGGAAAATCAGGCTCCCTTTAGGGTAAGGGCAAAACCGATTTTTGTCGTGTACTAAAATTTTATAATTATATTTATTTTATGAAATTTTAATGTTCAATATTTTAAGAAACACCTGGAAAATAAAAACCTGTTAATCAAAGCATTCCTTTTGTTGTTGGAAGGATCATTTTTTCTAAATCACGTTTGACCGCCATTTTAATGGATTTTGCAAAAGCTTTAAAAATAGCTTCAATTTTATGGTGTTCATTTTGTCCTTCTGCTTTTATGTTCAAATTGCATCGTGCACCATCCGTAAAGGATTTAAAAAAATGGAAAAACATTTCTGTTGGCATTTTTCCAATCATTTCACGCTCAAATGTAGCGTCCCAAACCAACCAGTTTCGTCCTCCAAAATCGATGGCCACTTGCGCTAAGCAATCATCCATCGGTAAACAAAATCCGTAACGTTCTACACCTAACTTATTTCCTAAAGCTTTTGCAAACAATTCGCCAAGCGCAATTCCTGTATCTTCAATAGTGTGGTGTTCATCAACTTCCAAATCACCTTCAACTTTAATTTTTAGATCCAATTGGCCATGACGCGCTATTTGATCTAACATATGGTCAAAAAAAGCAATACCTGTATCTATCTCACTTTTACCCGTACCATCAAGATTGATTTCCATGGCAATTTTTGTTTCATTGGTATTTCTAACAAGGTTTGAAATTCTATTTTCTGCTTTAAGAAACGTATAAATTTCTTCCCAATCCGTAGTTTCCAAACC
>NZ_DATJCY010000275.1:0-8232 GCF_035577925.1 Gelidibacter sp.
TATTTTAGAGTGGCATTTAAGCCTGTGGCCACAATAATTCAAAAACAAAACACACTCGATAATAAAGGAGCTATTGTTGAAATGCAAGGAAAAGGAAGACATGATCCGTGTGTAGTACCACGAGCAATTCCTATTGTAGAGGCTATGGCAGCATTGGTATTGGCAGATTATCAGCTTTTAAGAAGCCAGGAGTTGTTTCGTAAATAGCCTCCTTAATTTTAGTACCAATTAATTTTTAAACTAACTAACTACTTAAGAATATTATATTATGAAAAGACTGGCATTGCATTGGAAAATTATTATTGGAATGATTCTCGGTATATGCTGGGCGCTATTGTCTAGTTTTATGGGATGGAGTTCCTTTACCATTGATTGGATTGACCCATTTGGTACAATATTCATCAATTTATTGAAGCTCATTGCAGTGCCATTAGTTCTGTTTTCAATAATTAGTGGTGTGGCCAATATTGGTGATCCTTCGAGTTTAGGAAGAATGGGAGGGAAGACTTTGCTTCTTTATATGGTGACTACTATTTTTGCTATTTCTTTGGGCTTGGTACTGGTCAATACTTTAAAACCGGGAAAGTTGATTGATGAGCAAAGCCGAATTGATAACCGAATCAATTATGAAATTTGGGCAGGTTCGCAAGGTTATGAAATCAAGGACGGTATTAATTATTTGCATGATCCTCAGTATTTTGAAAGAGCTCAGGTTATTTCAAATCTTACTAAAAACGATTTGAAAGAAGCATCTATTTCTGATAAAATTGAAACGGCAGATAAACAAAAGGAGATATCGCCATTACAGCCTTTGATTGATGTTGTACCAGATAATTTCTTTTATTCATTATCCAATAACGGATTGATGCTGCAGATTATCTTTTTTGCCATCTTTTTTGGAGTCTGTTTATTGTTTATACCTAATGAAAAATCTGCACCGGTTTTAAAACTTGTTGACGGAATTAATGAGGTGTTTCTTAAAATGGTGGATATGGTCATGCAAGCTGCTCCATTTTTTGTTTTTGCTTTGCTGGCCGGCGTAGTGAGCAAAATGGCAGGCGATGATATTGGTAAAGTTGTTGAAATATTTAAAGGATTAAGCTGGTATTCCTTGACCGTATTATTAGGGCTTGTCACTATGATTTTTATAGTCTACCCAAGTATTTTAAAAGTGTTTGTTAGAAAATTCCCTTATTTTGGGTTTTTTAAAGCCATGAGCCCGGCACAGACGTTGGCTTTTTCCACATCAAGTAGTGCAGCAACACTTCCGGTAACTATGGAGTGTGTGGAGCAGAATCTTGGTGTTGACAAAAAAATAAGCAGTTTTGTATTGCCCATAGGTGCTACGGTAAATATGGATGGCACGAGTCTTTATCAAGCCGTTGCCGTTATATTTTTAGCACAATTGCACATGATCGATCTTACTATAGGTCAGCAGTTAACAGTGGTGTTAACAACGACATTGGCTTCAATAGGATCGGCTGCAGTGCCAAGTGCTGGCTTGGTTATGTTAATTATAGTTTTGGATTCAGTTGGACTCAATCCTGCTTGGATAGCTATTATATTTCCGGTAGATCGTATTTTGGATATGTTTAGAACAGTGGTCAACGTAACTGGCGATGCTGCGGTGTGCTGTATTATTGCAGATGGCGAAAACATGCTGGACTATCAGGAGAAAAGCAATCAATCAGATACTTTTGAGGTAGAATCTTAATCAGTACGTTAATATATTGACTGCTCTCTAGTAAAATCAGCAAAAATTTTAAATTTCAGGTTTGTTTCTATTTTAAGAATACACTTGTGTCATCATTTTAAATATGCGCAGCACGTTTTCTATTGATTCTGTTTTTTATCACTGAGAAATTAAAAACAAAAATAGAAATGAGGATGAGAAGGTAACAAATTGCTTCTAGCGCACTTACTTTTTCGTCGAAATAGAAAATAGCAAAAGCAAAATTCAGTAATGGATTCAAGTATATAAAAACACCGACCACCGCCGAGTTTAAACCTTTTAATGCATATATATTAAGATACATTGGGATAATGGTGAAAACTACAGCAATTAATGCCAACATTCCATAGAAAAACGGTGTTTTTTCGTTGGGTGAATCATAAGAAATTATAAATGGAAGAAGTAGAATAACAGCTACAAATACTTGAAATGTCAATACTAAAAATCGATCGATATCATGGTTTTTTCTTTGAAGGATCAAATACAACGCATATGAAAGTGCAATAATCATACTGTAAAATAAATCTGTAATATTGCCCAAGGAAAGTAGCAAGCACGCAAATCCACTTAAAATAACAGCAATCCACTGAAGTTTAAATAACTTTTCTTTCAGAATAAAAAACGCCAAAACCATTGTCAGGATTGGGCAAATGAGATATGCCAAAGATGTTGCGCTCACACTTACATTATTCATTACGTATATGTATATGTACCAGTTGAGAGCTAAAAACAACCCACTAAGGATATTGGTGATTATAATTCTTTTTTTGTCCTTGTTCCCAAACGAGTTAAATATTTTGATGTTAGATTTCAATACTTTAGGTCTGAAGAGCAATGAAACAATAAGCATTATTCCCAACGAACCCAAAGTGCGATAACTCAATATATCAAACGCCGAAAAATCATCGAGAGCTTTTAATACTATACTAAAAAAGCCCCAAATTGTGAAGGCAGAAATTACTGCGATATAATATTTTGAGTTCATTGACTGAATTTTTATAAGCTTGCAAAGGTATTGCTATTCAGTTTAACGTGCTAACGTTAATTGTTTTTAAATAGGCAAGAATTCTTAGCAATGGAAAAATACGAGTGCAGTATTTTTCTGTTTTTTATAAAAATTTGGATTTCAATTCTGGTGTTGGAATCATGCATTCCTCTTTTTTACCATACCATTTATATCTGTTTTTGGCGATAAAATCATAAACAAAGTTTCTGATAAATGTGGGGACAATTAAAAAAATAGCCATTAGATTTCTTGGAAAACCAAGTTTGGATGCAATTTTTAACGCTGCTGTCGATTTATAAAAAATGGTGTTTTCCGGAGAATAAAGTAAAATAGAATCGGTTTTGGAAGTATCAACATTAAACTTTTTGATAATGAATTGACCTACTTCACTTTGTAAAGCAGTATAGCGAAATACATCGTTTTTATCATGTTTAATAACGTATTGCACTGAGGCATCGCAAAGGTTGCAAACCCCATCAAAAAGAATGAGTTTTTGGTTTTTATCCAAATTTATACGCATGATGTTTTCGTTCGTTTTTAATTGCTCAGCGGAACTATTAAAATTCTACTTCGCAGCTTCCACCAATTCTAACTGTTCTACACTAACGTTTGTTGTAAACATGCCATAATTGATGACCGCTTTGTTTTTTTCAAGTTTATCGATACTTCCAATGGCTCTTCCATCTTGTAAACGCACCCGATCACCAATTTTAAAAATGGGTTTTGGCTGTGGTGTTTTGGCAATTTTAACTTTAGCAGCTTTCTTTTTTTCTCGTATAACCTCTATGGTTTTCTCAACTTCCTTAATAACTTTTTGCTCTTTTGCCTTTTGAACCTTTTTGGCTTGTGCAGAAACCTTTTTGCGCTTAGAATTTTCAATTTGGACCATTTTAAACAATTCGCCCATCAATTCGCGTTTTTGATTATTTTCAAAATAACGTTCGGCCAAATCATTCATTTTTTGGCCCAAATAAATCAAGCGTTGGTTGCTGTCGTACAATTCTTGATAGCTCTCGAGTTTTTTTTGAATTTTGAGATTGGTTTCTTCTAGTTTTTCAGTTTCATCCAGTTTTTTGCGTTCGTTTAATTTTAGTGAACGTTCTGTTTTTTCGAGTTTTGATCGTTCTTTTTGAAGTTTTGCAATGGTGGCATCAAACCTCACTTTTCCGCGTTCTATTTTCTTTTTAGCACGATTGATAAGTCCAAATGGAATTCCGTTTTTTTGAGCAACTTCAAAAGTAAAAGAACTTCCGGCTTGGCCTAAAGCAAGTTTGAACATAGGCTCCAAGCTTTTTTCATCAAACATCATATTGGCGTTTTGCATATACGGCAATTCATTGGCCAAAACTTTCAGGTTGGAGTAGTGGGTTGTGATAATCCCATAGGATTCACGATGGTAAAATTCTTCCAAAAATGTTTCGGCAAGTGCACCGCCCAATTCAGGATCACTTCCTGTTCCAAATTCGTCGATTAAAAAAAGCGTGTTTTTATTGCATTTTTTTAAAAAGTAATTCATTTGTTTTAATCGGTAGCTATACGTACTTAAATGATTTTCAATGGATTGGTTGTCGCCAATATCGGTTAAGATCCGATCAAATAAACAAACTTTACTGCGTTCATGAACTGGAATTAAAAGGCCACTTTGCAACATGACTTGCAGTAATCCAACGGTTTTTAGAGTGATACTTTTTCCACCGGCATTAGGACCTGAAATTACGATAATCCGATTTTCTGGATGCAATAGGATCGATTGTGGAAAGGTTTTTAGTTTTTTCTTCTTATTGGAAATATAAAGCAATGGATGAACGGCATCTTTTAGTTCATAGGTCCTATCTTCAGCAATTTCAGGTAAAATGGCATTGATGGACGCAGCATATTTGGCTTTGGCAAAAATGACATCCAATTCGGTCAAAAATTCTTGGTAATCTTTGAGTAAATCTCTAAACGATCTTGTGTAATTGGTGAGTTCCTTTAAAATTCGAGTGATTTCTTCCGATTCTTCAAAAACCAAATTATTGAGTTCGCGCGTGTGCTTAAAGGTATCTTCGGGTTCAATATAAACAATGCTTCCGGTTTTACTGTTTCCCAAAATACTACCCTTCACTTTTCGTCTGTACATGGCTTTAACAGCCAAAACTCGTTTGTTTTCAACTACGGATTCTCGGATATCATCCAGATAGTCCATAGCGCTATATGCATTCAACGCCGACATAAAACTTTGGTTGATTTTCCCTCTGACGCTATTTATTTCTTGTCGTAGCGTAAAAAGTGTTTCGGAAGCTTGGTCCTTAACATCTCCAAAACGATCGATAATAGCATCTATCTGAACAATTAATTCTGTTGTTATTGGAATGGCTGATGCAAATTCAAAAAGATGTGGATAATAGGTGTTAAATTTTTTTAAAAAACCAATAATTTCATTGCAAGTCGTGGAAATCGCTTTAATTTTTTTAAAACTACTGGTTTCTAAATAGGAGTTTTCAATTTTTAGTAATTGAATTTCTTTGGTAATAGGTTCGAAACTATGGTTTGGAATTCGGTTATCGTTTTCAAAAGATGCCAGATAATCGTTTGTACGAGCCAGAGCTATTAATAAATCATCCTTTTTAGAAAATGGAGCACATTGCAATGCTTTTTCTGTGCCTAAATGTGTAAGGCAATAGGAAGACATTTGCTCTAGTACGGTGTGAAATTCTATATCTTTTAAGGTTTTTTCTTGAATGTGCATGCTCTTGGATGATTCTTTAACAAGGTTCAAATTTAAGGAAAATTAAAGTTTTGCGATATAAATTTTAAGGGCTACTCAAATCCACTTATTTTTATCATAAACAAAACGTCATGAACATAAATATACCTCTAAGTTGGCAGCAATTATTACAACCTGAGTTTGAAAAACCTTATTTTAAAGCGTTGGATACGTTCGTACAACAAGAATATGCCAAATATAATTGCTATCCTGAACCAGATGCTATTTTTAATGCTTTCAATTGGTGCTCGTTGGATCAGGTTAAAGTGGTGATTATTGGCCAAGATCCTTATCATGGTGCAGGTCAAGCTAACGGATTGTGTTTTTCGGTCAATGATGGTGTGGCACATCCGCCTTCTCTCAGAAATATTTTTAAGGAACTGGAAACTGATTTGGGCAAACCTTATCCTATATCTGGCAATTTGGAATCTTGGGCAAAACAAGGGATTCTTTTATTAAATGCCACTTTGACCGTTAGGGAAGGTGCGGCGGGAAGTCATAAAAATAAAGGTTGGGAAACGTTTACAGATCAGGTTATTAAATCAGTAAGTGATCAGAAAGAACATGTTATCTTTTTACTTTGGGGTGGTTTTGCTATCAAAAAGGCAAAACATATAGATTCTAAAAAACATGTTATTCTCACCTCAGGCCATCCATCGCCTTTAAGTGCTAATAGAGGGTATTGGTTTGGTAATAAGTGTTTTAGTAAAACTAATTTGCTGCTGCAACAAGCTGGTGAGACTCCAATTGTCTGGTAGTTAAAGTAAACTGTTGTTTTACGGAATTAATTTTTGAAGTTTCAACTTTAGTTATTTTGTTACAACTAAATATAAGTAATGCAAAATTTAATATAACTAAGAAAGCGACGATTAAACTGATGGTTACGATCATGATTTTTAATTTTCGCCAAACGGTAGATTTGGCAATTGGGCATCGCAAAGGTACACATTTTTAATGAATTAGCTAATTTGTTTAATAAATTTTAGAAAATTATGGATTGACAAGTGGTTATAGGTTTTTGACGATCTGTGTATAAGGTTTTGATTCTGATAAAATATCCAGTTTTATTAGTTTTTCTTGTACTTTTTTGACTGTAGCTGTATCAAGGTTTTGCTGTGACCATTCGGTTAATGAAAGCCATTCCTGAACGTCGTCCAGTTGTATGGCATATCGGTTGGCAATCATTCGGTCAATACTTGGGATCTCCTTAAAATCGATGGTCGTATTGTTGATGGTTTCCAAAATGAGCTTTACGGTCGTTTCATTAGCTTCAAGAAATTCATTTCTTACAGCAATAACAAAACAAGGCCAAGGTGTTGGGCAATTTGCGATACGTCTAAACACCCCAGAATCCACCACGGGTTTGGTCATGAATTTTTCCCACATAAAATAATCGGCATCGCCATTGTTCAGTGCTTTTATGGCACCTTCCATATCTTGGATGACTTCAAAATTAAGATCGTTTTTAATGTCCCAACCATGATTTTCAGCATTGATATACGCCATTAAATGTGAGCCTGAGCCATAACGGCTAATGGCACAACGTTTTCCTCTAAGATCTTGAACCGTTTTAAATTTAGAATCTTTGGCAACATGGATGCCCCAAATTAGAGGTGATTCTACAAAAACCTGAACAATTTTACTCGGATTTCCTTCGGCAATATCCTTAACGATTCCCTCCGTTAAGATAACGGCCATGTCAATTTCACCTGTTCTAAGCGCTTCAGTCATGGCACCGGTTCCGCTAGGGTAATCGTTCCATTTCAGGTTGATGTTTTCTGCTTTGTATTCACCGTTTTTTAGTGTTAAATACCAGGCCAAATTAAAATGTTCTGGAACGCCACCAATAGTTACTGTTTTCATTAAAAATATTTATCATTTCCCATTATAAAAGGGATGAAAATTAATAGTTTCAAACCTCTAAAAAAATAATCTTAAAGGAGTTTTGATTTGGGGTAATAGATTGATTATCAGATTATTTGACTAATTTGTTTAAGGTATAAAGAATCAATGCTTCAACAAGTTTTTTTGGATCCTTGCTAAATTCGCCTGTTGCACGGTTGGCAATAATGGCATTCATGGATAGTGCTTTGTGGCCCAAAAGTGAAGCTAAGCCATAGATTCCTGCCGTTTCCATTTCAAGGTTGGTAATGGGCATTTTGTTGTAATTAAAACTTGCGAGCTTGTCATTAAGATCATTATCTTGAAGTGACAATCTCAAAATACGACCTTGTGGCCCGTAGAATCCGACATTGGTTGCCGTAAAACCTTTTACAGTTTTATCCGAACTGAATTTATTATATAATGATGTATCACATTTTACAACATAAGGTTTTGATTTTAACGGACTCCAATTGGTGTGTTCCATCAACGCCTCTGAAATAACCGGATATTGAACGTGTTCGCTATTGTAAAAATGAAGTAAACTGTCAAATCCTACGGCATAATCACTGATTAAAAATGAATCTACGGGGATTTGTTTTTGAATCGATCCAGAGGTGCCAATTCTTATGATTTCTAAAGATTGTAGTTCTTTTTTTATTTCACGACGTTCTAGATCGATATTGACCAACGCATCCAATTCATTAAATACAATGTCAATATTATCAGTACCGATACCAGTAGAAATAACGGTGATGCGCTTGCCTTTGTAAGTTCCGGTTTGGGTATGGAATTCTCTTTTTTTAGTTTGAAATTCTATATGGTCAAAATGTTTTGTGACATTGTCCACACGATCGGGATCACCAA
>NZ_DATJCY010000276.1:0-4169 GCF_035577925.1 Gelidibacter sp.
TGCTGAGGCGTATTGTCTTTAGGCGTGGTTGGGCCAAAAACCGCAATGCTTGATGGCCAGAACACTTTATTTATAAATTTAGCCTTGGCAAGATTTAATACATGAAATAAGGAGTTCATGTTCAAATCCCAGGCTTTCATAGGATATTTTTCACCTGTGGCGCTCAACATGGCCGCCATGAGATAAACGGTATTTATACTATGTTTTTCTACACATTGTTGGATAGAACCATAATCTTGTGCATCAACAATTTCAAAAATACCAGAATTTACCAAGTCCGTATTGTTATAATTGATGTCGGATGCAATAACATTTTCAGCACCGTGAATGCTGCGCAATTTGTAGGTTAGTTCGGAACCAATTTGGCCAGATGCGCCAATAATTAGAATCTTTTGAGCCATTTTTATTGAATTTGCTGCAAAAATACAAAGTTTTTTTATGAGGATTTAGGTGTTTTGGAGAATGAATTTTTCTTTTTCTCAGCATGCAAATGATCTATTTTACCAATATTGTAAAAATCGTACACTAATTATGTAAATCGAGCTTTAAAATTATGAGTTTTGTATGTTTTTAATGAATTTATAAAGAAATGTAGAAATAATAGAAGTGTGTTCAAATAATAAAAACATTAGTTTAGTTTCTATCAATTAATGTTGGCTATTTTGCGTTTTGATCAATAATTTCAATTCTTCTTTACTCGGTAGAATAGTTTGATATTTGCTTGCAAAAATCTGTTCATTATTTTCAGGTAAAGTGAATTCTACTACTGCTTCACTTTTGTCTTTACACAAAACTATCCCAATTGTTTTGTTTTCATCTTCTAATCGAATTTTTCTATCATAATAATTCACGTACATTTGCATTTGCCCAAGGTCTTGATGCTTGATTTCCCCGATTTTCAGGTCGATTAGAACAAAGCATTTCAGTATTCGGTTGTAAAAGACCAAGTCAATCCTGAAATGTTTTTCATCAAAGGATATTCTCTTTTGTCTGGCTACAAATGTAAATCCATTGCCAAGTTCCAATAAAAAATGCTCTAATTTGTCTATCAATTCTTGTTCGAGATCGCTTTCTGAATATTCTGTGTGTTCAGGAAGCCCTATGAATTCAAGAATATAGGGGTCTTTAATAGCGTCTTTGGGATTTTCAAGAATAAGCCCTTTTTCAGAAAGTTCTTTTACTTTCTCCTTATTTCTGCTTAATGCCAATCTTGTATATAAGGCTGAATCAAATTGACGCTGTAGTTCTCTTACACTCCAATTGTTTTTATAGGATTCAATTTCATAGAACTTCCGTTCGTTTTCATCATCCATCCGCATTAGTTTTAAATAATGTGACCAACTCAAATTAAAGCTCCTAAACGATGTCTCAGAAATTACATTTTTAGATTCCGCAGACGGTGTTTGCGAAATGCTTTTGAAAGTCGCAGACAGTGTCTGCGGTTTTTGAGTAAACGAGGTAAAACTATCTTATTTGATCAATATTCCTTTCTGAAAATCCTTTTCCAAATTCTTTAGTCAAAACCTTTGAGAGTTCTTTTATGACCTTCTTTCCATAATCGGCTCTTTCTTTTCCACTTTGTTATTCTTCTACAATCATTCTTCCAATTTCAAAGTAGGTCATTACCATCGTTAGGTTAACTATTTGCACCACTTTATTTTTAGCTGATTGCAGTAAATCAACAATTTGAGAAAATAGTTTTGTATTGGAAACTTTGTTTGTCATAGTTTTATTTAAATCTCATTGATTGATGTCTGTTGTTTCAGAATAATGCAAATTTTGGTTTCTAAATGGCTAATCTTTATTTTACTTAAAGTCAAATTAACAACATCCAACTTGTTTTTGCAATTATTCATCTTGGAAACGATTTTTTCAATTAAAATCTTCGGATTATGGTTTGGCAAGCTTAAATAGTCTTTCAAAAATTTAAAAAGATAATGTATCTTCGGTATAGCTCTCATTATAATGGTAGAGAATGCTGTTTAATAGAATGTTAAGTTTTATGAAAAGGATTTTGGTGTTTACGACATTGATAACCATCTGTTTTCAAAACAGTTATTCACAGAGTCATTTTATTTATAATGATACTATTATCAGTTGGAATAAAAATAAGAAACTTAGATGGGAGGATTTCAAAGGAATAAAAGACACTATTAATTTTACTGAATTTGGGGCGGCAACAGATTATTCAATTTCTTTATTGCCTAGAAATATAAAAGTAGATGAATATGATAAGATAAATGCTATTGCTTTATTTTATAAGAAATCTTCTTGGGCTATAAGTGAATCAATAGGTTTGTTAGAACATGAACAAACACATTTTGACATAGCGGAGATATTTGCTCGGAAAATACGGAAATGTTTTGCAGAAATGAAAGAGAATGGAGAAACTGATATTTATAGTTACATCGAAATAGCTGAAGATTTAGGGAGTCAATGTCCTGTTTATCAAAAATTATATGACTTAGAAACTGGCCATGGCACTATCGGTTTAATGCAGTTGAAGTGGAATAAAAAAGTAGCTGAAGAGTTAAAGGAATTAAATGCCTATAAGTATAACGCTACAATAGAGGACATAGAAAATTAGACATACATTTTTTGGTACAGTGTTTATATAATTAGGTCGTTACTGCTGTTTGTTTATGGTTTTGTTTTCATCGTAATGGCACAATATGTATGGTATAATAACAGCAAAATTCTCGGTAATTAAAGTTTAAAATATAGTATATGAATATGCTTACCAGATTTTATGACCGACTTTTTCTTTACTATTATAATTTGAAGAAAAATAGTGATGACACCCCTGAATACTTCCCAATTATAATTATTTCTACTGGACAGGCTGCGAATTTATTCTTTTTTGTAATCCTTTTTTTATACTTCCTAAGAGTAGATAATTCTATTACGCTCAAAATTTTTCTGATTTTAGATATAGGTATGATAATATTTAACTATTACGTGTATCAAATAAAAGATAGGAAAAGTATTGTATTTAAGAAGAATTTAAAATTGTCTTTAGGATTTAAAGTGTTTTCTTACATCTATATTTTAGCTTCTTTGTGGGCACCTTTATTTTTAATTTATTTTATTAATGAGTTTGGCAAAGGGTTTTGACTACCAAGAAAAAACTATTTTAATAAGTTTGATTGCAATGTTTGGTTTATTTATAATTCTAATACTTAAAAAATGAAAAAAGGATTCGTGTTTTTAGTTCTCATTCTATTGCTCACTGGATGTCTTCAAAAGCGATTGCCTTCTTTTG
Organism: Gelidibacter sp.; assembly: GCF_035577925.1. Lineage (GTDB taxonomy): Bacteria > Bacteroidota > Bacteroidia > Flavobacteriales > Flavobacteriaceae > Gelidibacter. Next base: position 3,263 of record NZ_DATJCY010000276.1, read on the forward strand.
ATAAAGAAAAAGGGTATTTCGAAATTAGGAATGAAAATGGAATGCCTCAACTCATTAAATTCTATTCGGAAGAAGGGGAAGTAAATGGAGGCGTAATCTCTTTTACGGCTAACGGTAACATAGGTTCATTTACTTATCTTAAAAATGACACTATAATAATAGGTCCTTCAGTAATATACTATGATAATGGAAGTATGAATTATTTTGATTCTTTTATAGATGGAGTACAGGAAGGAGTAAGTGTTCATTACAGCCCAAAGGGGATATTGACCAGAAAAAATTATTATAGAAATGGAGTTAAAGATGGAGAGCAATATACATTTCATTATGATACGGGCGATACTTTAAAAGTTGAAATTTATGATAAGGGAAAACTCATTGAAACTATAGGTGATAGCAACGATGCAGATTAAAAACTTTTAATAATCGAAAACATGAAAAAAACCAGTTTATTAGTGCTGTACGCATTCATTTTCATTTCCTGTGAACATAGTAATCCTGCATTTAGATTTTCTAATTTTTATGACACCCCAGCTGAAAACATTGCGAAAGCCATAAAAAGAAATGATGTGGAAGCTATCAGCAATGAAGTCTTAAACAAACGGGTCAGTGTTGATTTTGAAGATAATAAATACGAGGTATCCTTGCTTGAATTAGCTTTGACTAACAATAAAAAAGAGGCATTTGAAGAGTTGCTAAAACTTGGAGCCAACCCTAATATTGATAATTCCTCCTGTGTGAGCCCATTAGTATCAGCAATTAGATACAACCATAATTGCGATTTGTATTTTGTAGAGAGGTTGTTGGACAATAATGCCAATATTATGCCCAGGCTTAGTAATATGTGTACTCAAGCTTATGACCCCATCCAAGAAACAATTATGCACTACAATGATGAGAACAAAAT
>NZ_DATJCY010000277.1:0-3219 GCF_035577925.1 Gelidibacter sp.
TGTACGATGTTTATTTTAACAACACCAGTGCGCCAGTGCCGTTCCAATTATCGGGAAGTATCCATGTCAGTGGCGAAGCCGATTTTTATGATGGTATTGTGGATAACGACAATTATGGTGGCGAGTTTACTTTCAATACAAACGCCTATCATATAAATGCTTCCGATTATAGCCATGTGGATGGCACCGTCAATAAGTTTGGCAATTTGGCTTTTAATTACCCTATTGGCGATGGTGGCTTTTACCGGTATGCTGGCATTTCGGCACCTGCCAATGCAACCTCCTTATTTGAAGGCAAGTTTTATTTCGAAAATTCAGATCCATTATATTCGCATGCACTGAAAGCTGGCGTTATTGCCGAAATCGATAATCAGGAATATTGGACCATCACTAAAGAATCTACGGCCAATGAAGACATGATGATTACGTTGTCGTGGCGCGATGTGACCACACCACAATCCATGATTGATGCTGCCCAAAATGGCGATCTGACCATTGTACGTTGGGATGCCGCTAATAATATGTGGGTGGACGAAGGTGGTGCTATCGATTTGGATAACCAAACCGTAACTACCGCGGTTAACGGATTTGGCGTTTTTACTTTTGGACGTGTCAAAACCGACCTGATTTTACCTTGTGGCATTGTGGTTTACAACTCCATAACTCCTAATGGCGACGGAATTAATGATTATTTCCTTATCGATCAATCCAATAATGAGTGTGCACGCAACTTTAAAGTCCAAGTGTATAACCGCTGGGGCGTTAAGGTATTTGAAACCAATAATTATGGTTTGGCTGGCGACGTTTTTGATGGTTTTTCTTCAGGGCGATTGACCTTGAAAAATTCTGACAGATTACCGTTTGGCACCTATTTCTATATTCTTGAATACGATTATGGCACAGGAAGCGAACAAAACCGCTTCAAAAAGGCTGGCTATTTATATCTAAGCACTAAATAATATGAATAAAATTCTCATGACGTATAAAACATCAAATATAATTGTACTACTGCTTTTTGTAAGTATGATTTTTGTAATGCCTTCTGCCCAGGCGCAGCAAGATTCGCAGTACACGCAGTATATGTATAATACACATTCTGTAAATCCGGCGTATGCGGGTTCAAGAGGTTCGTTAAGTATCATGGGTGTCTATAGAAATCAATGGGTCGGATTGGATGGTGCTCCTAAAACGTTGAACTTTGCAATGCATTCTCCTATTGGGATCAAAGGCGTCGGATTGGGACTTGGTTTTGTAAGTGACCAAATAGGACCTACATCGGAAAGTATGGTCACCGCCGATTTTTCCTATACCATTACTTTGGAAAATGAATTGAAATTGGCCTTTGGTATGAAAGGAGGCTTGGCTATCTGGGACATGGATCCTACAAAATTGAATATTTATAATCCCAATGACTATAATTTAAGGCAAGAAAATACAAGTTCGCCAGTTATTGGGTCGGGAATTTACCTCTATACGCCAAAATGGTATATTGGGTTGTCCACACCAAATATTCTGGAAACCCAATATTATGATGATGTTAAAGTGTCCGTTGCCAGCGAAAAAACGCATTTTTATTTAATTGGAGGTTATGTGTTTACACTCAATCCAAATCTCAAATTAAAACCGGCCATCTTGGCGAAAGCAGTTGTTGGTGCACCGTTGGCCCTCGATTTCTCTGCAAACGCCCTCATCAATGAAAATCTCACCTTAGGATTGGCGTACAGATTGGATGCCGCCGTAAGCGCTTTGGCAGGTTTCCAAATTACAGATCAGATGATGATAGGTTATGCTTATGATTATGATACTACTTCTTTAGGAAATTATAACAGTGGCTCCCACGAAGTGTTTTTACGCTTTGAGTTGGGTACACGATTAAAAGCCAAAGTCAATCCACGATTCTTTTAATGATATAAAAAAGATATGAAAAAATATACTACAATCTATAGTTTCTTTTTGTTTCTCCTTGGTTTATCAAGTATTTCTTTAGTTTACGGACAAGAAAACAAGTTGAAAAAAGCTGACGAAAGCTATGAGCACTTAAACTATGTAAATGCTCAAAAAGTCTATTTGGAAGTTGCCGAAAAAGGATATCAATCGGAAGAATTATTCACAAAATTGGGCAATAGTTATTATTTTAATGCCCAGTACGATCAGGCCGTAAAATGGTATGAAAATCTGTTTGCGCTCAATGCCAATCCTGAAGATCCCATTATTTTATTGCGCTATTCGCAATCGCTAAAAGCAGTTGGGCAGTCAGATAAATCTGTAGAATATTATAATAGTTATGTGTCCTTAAACGGCCCCCAAACCAATTTGAAAACGGCTATTGATTATGAAAAGTTAATTCAAGAAAACTCTGGGCGTTATGATATTAACGCAGTGGATTATATATATGATGAAAATAAAATTTCATTTGGATATTTTAAATCCGGAAATACACTTTATTATGCGTCAACGGAAGATTCCAAATCGTTTGCTAATAAAAGAAGTGCTTGGGATGGACTTAGTTTTTTGTCATTATACACCCTTGAAGTCGATTCGGTCAATCAAGCCGTAGGTACTGCAAAAAAACTTAAAGGAAAGCTTCAAAGTAAATTCCATGAGTCCTCACCAGTATTTACAGCCGATAATAAAACCATGTATTTTACACGAAGCAATCTTACTTCTGCCAATAAGAAAAACGACCAAAAACTAAAGATTTACAAATCTGAATTTAAAGACGGCAAATGGCAGGAAGCGGAAGATTTATCCATTAACGACGATCTTTATTCTAATGCGCATCCGGCATTAAGTGCCGATGGCACAAAACTTTACTTTTCATCCGATCGCCCTGGTGGCTATGGAGAATCGGATATTTATGTATCTCAAATAAACACTGATGGAAGTATTGGAGAACCAGTTAATCTTGGTCGAAAAATCAATACCCCAGGTAAAGAAACTTTCCCATTTATATCTGATCAAAATGAATTGTACTTTTCGTCAGACGGGCATTACGGATTGGGCGGTTTGGATGTGTTTTATGTGAAAATTTTAAATGATGGTTTTGGAAATCTGATCAACATTGGTGCTCCTATAAACTCCTATGCCGATGACTTTGCTTTTGGAATTGACTTGGAAACGCACCGCGGTTTTATAAGTTCCAATCGCACGGATAAAGAAGGCAAATTTGTTTACGATAATATCTATTCGTTTATAGAAACATCACCAATTATTGATGTT
>NZ_DATJCY010000278.1:0-6275 GCF_035577925.1 Gelidibacter sp.
CGATAACCAAGTAACCATAATTAAAATAGTTGTAGTCAAAAAAATAAGAATATATGGCAAAAAATAATAACCATGCTAGTCCAACGTACAAGTCGGAGCGTAATCGTATTTTTGAGTACTTTAATTGTAGTGTTGAGTCCATTAATTTCCTAATATTCTATTAACTAGTTTTTCTTTGGCAACTTCATCATCACCACACAACCATTGGATGACGTTATCTTCCCATATGGCATCGTGTTCTGCTTCGGTAATAATGTTGCGCTCCATGGCTAAATCCAATATTTTTCCAGGATATGAAGATTGTTGTGCACTTTCCATTTCTCCAAGCGGATAGGGGTCATCCAAGCCCATAAGCACTTGTTTTGAACCTTGGTTTTTAATTAATAATTGCAGGCCGCCCGTGTCATGGACCAAGGTATCAAAGAAAATATTTTTATGGCCTACAGCTTTTCTTGGGTGACTTTTGCCTTCAAACAAATCCGGTCGGCCATCAAAACCTTGAATGCGACGTCCTAAATTAATTTGTGCCAATTGTCCGCCATGTGCAAAACACGTGCGCATATTTGGATATTTATCCTGATAACCGTTTAAGGTCAAAAAGTGATAGGCATCTGCACATTGCGCCAACATCCAAATGAGATGAAAACGCCAGGACGTGTTTTCTAGTTTTATGAATTTTTCACCATCATACGGGTGAATCTCAACAGCCAAATTGTATTTATTGGCCAATTCAAAAATAGGTTCATTTTCTTCGTCAAAAATACAGCGCCAGGTTCCAATCGTATCCATATAATGCGTTGGTAAACATAAAAGTTGCATGCCCAATTCTTCAACGCAACGTTCTATTTCCCAGCCCGCACCTCTAACAAATCCAGGATGGACTACAAATCCGCAGGTGAATTTACTGGGATGTTCTCTTTGGATTTTCGCATTAAAATCATTTTGAAATCGCAAGGCCTGTTTCATTTCTTCCACACGCAAACCGTTGCCATACAATTGCGAAAGATTTAAAACCACCGCATGGTCAATTTTAAAACGTTCCATCCAAATCAGTTTATCATCCAAAAAGAAACTCGAATCCGTCACCGGACGGCTCCAATCTTTTTGAAGCATAAATTTTCGGTCTTTATCCACCCAAAAAATTTCTTTATCCTTCATAAATTGCGGAATTTCCTCAGGATAGGGAAGTAGATGCGAGTGGCCGTTGATTCTTAATTTTCTTTTCATAGTATGCTTAATTCCTGCGTAGGCAGGAATCTCATTATTTCATGTTTAATCATCATAATTCCTGCGCAGGCAGGAATCTTAATAACTGTGTTGCTCATAGAGATTCCTGTTTTCACAAGAATTTGTTTGTGCGTTAATCAATCTGAACCTTTTTAGGAGGTTCCATCAATTCGCCACAGTTTGGACATTTGCGTTTCTCCTTGTCGCTGTAATATTTGTCAAATATCTTTGGCATATCGGTTTCAATGTTTTCGACGGTAAAATCTTCTTCGTATAATTTGGTCGTGCAATTTTCACAAAACCAAAGTAGGGCATCTCTCATCCCTTCGGGTCGTTTATATTCGATGACCAAGCCCACGGTATTGGCGCCACGTTGTGGTGAATGTGGCACTTTGGGAGGTAATAGATAAATATCACCTTCTTTGATGTGCACGTCTTTTGGAACGCCGTTATCGATGATTTTTAAAACAATATCCCCTTCAATCTGATAGAAAAACTCAGGAGTTTCATTGTAGTGATAATCTTTTCGATTGTTAGGACCACCAACAACCATCACGATAAAATCGCCATCTTGCCAAACGACTTTGTTACCAACAGGTGGTTTTAGAAGATGTCTGTTGTCTTCGATCCATTCCTTGAAATTTATGGGAGAAACTAAATTCATGATTTTGTTTTTTTTGGCGTGACCCTTCCCGATAGTTATCGGGAGGGTCGGGCTTTCGGCAGTCGCTCTCTTCGAGGAGCTCCAACAATGCCTCAATCCCTCACGCAGATTCAGCAATTAAAATTAAGTATAAAACCGCAGAACAAAAAGTGTTTAGGCTTCGTTCTTTGTATTAAAATCATCCATTTATAATGGTTCCCTTCTTATGGCAAAGTTAGATACGATTACAAACTTTTTGTACGACCACCATCTACCGGAAGGTTAATCCCGTTAATATAACTGGCACATGCACTTGCTAAAAAGGTAACGGCATAAGCTAATTCTTCAGGTTTTGCAAAGCGTTTTGCAGGAACGCCACTTTTCATGGCATTTGCTGATTCTTCTTCACTTTGTCCTGTTTTGGTAGAGTTGTTTTTAATGATCTCAGCCAATCTATCCGTATCGGTTGCGCCAGGGAGGACATTATTCACTGTAATTCCAAATTGTCCAAGCTCATTGGCCAAGGTTTTGCTCCAATTGGCAACTGCACCACGAATGGTATTACTTACGCCCAAACCGTCCAAAGGTTGCTTCACAGACGTGGAAATGATATTAATAATACGCCCATAACCCTCTTTTTTCATAAATGGAACAACCGTTTGTGCCAAAACATGATTGCATTTTAAATGTTGTGTAAAAGCCTTTTCAAATTCCTCAATCTTAGCCGAAAAAACAGGGCCGCCCGCTGGACCTCCGGTATTGTTTACCAAAATATGAAAACCGTGATTTTTGCTGATAAAATCAGAAACTTTATGTTGTAATTCTTCAGGATTTGAAAAATCGGCTACGATATAGCTGTGGTTTCTAGAGTTTGGCAATTCAGCAATAACTTGCTTTAATTTGTCTTCATTTCTGGCAACTAACGTCACCTTTGTGCCTTCAGAAGCTAGTGCTATCGCCGTTGCTTTTCCTATTCCTGCTGTACTTCCGCAAACTAATGCGTATTTGTTGTTTAGTTTTAAATCCATAATATTCCCTGTAAAGGCAGGGATCTGTTTAGGGTTAATTTTATTTATGCCATTTTCAATTCCTTAATAATGGAACTAGATTTACTTTGATATAAAAAAGGAATTAATCAATATTTTATACAAACATTCTTCGCTTCCGTAAAAAAACGTAAAGCTTCAAATCCGCCTTCACGACCTATACCGGAAGCTTTTACACCACCAAACGGCGTTCGTAAATCGCGCATCATCCACGTGTTTACCCAGACGATTCCTACTTGCAATTGTTGACTCATTCGTAGGGTTCGTTTTAAATCGTTGGTCCAAAGTGTTGCCGATAATCCGTATTTGACACTATTGGCCATTTTTAATACCTCTTCCTCATTTTCAAAAGGCATCATAGTGACCACAGGCCCAAAGATTTCTTCTTGATTGATGCGGCAATCATTGGTTTGGACTTCTATAATCGTTGGCTCCAAATAATAACCGTTTTCATAATCTTTTACAATGACTTTATTGCCGCCACAAAGAATTTTTCCATTTTCTGTTGTTGCGATTTCTATATAATTTATCACTTTTTCCAAATGCTGTTTGGATACGAGTGCACCAATATTGGTTGATGTTTCCAGTGGATGTCCAACCTTGAGCGCTTTGACTTTGGTTACAAAATCAATTTTAAACTTTTCATAAATCGATTTTTCTACAAAAATCCGACTGCCGCACAAGCAAATCTGTCCTTGATTGGAAAAAGAGGATCGCACTGTGGTGTTCAACATATCTTCATAATCGCAATCGGCAAAAATGATGTTTGGATTTTTTCCACCTAATTCCAAAGACAATTTTTTGAACATCGGTGCGGCAATTTTAGCAATATGTGCGCCTGTTGCCGTTCCGCCCGTAAAAGAAATAGCCTTAATATCAGAATGTTCAATGATAGCTTGGCCAGTAGTTGTGCCCAATCCATGAACAATATTAAGGACGCCTTTGGGCAAACCAGCTTCATTGCAAATTTCCCCAAGTAAATAAGCCGTCATCGGGGTAATTTCACTGGGTTTTGCAACCACACAGTTTCCTGCGGCAATGGCAGGCGCAATTTTCCAAGTAAATAAGTAGAGTGGAAGGTTCCAAGGTGAAATGCAACCCACCACACCAATAGGTTGTCGTAATGTAAAGTTGATAGCATTTTGACCCACACTTTCATGACTTTCACTGGCAAATTGTGTAATAGCATTTCCAAAAAACCTGAAATTACTCGCTGCTCGTGGAATATCGATTTCTTTTGCCAAAGCTAAAGGTTTGCCATTATCCTTACTTTCGGCTTCGGCAAAACGCTGTAAATTAGCTTCTAAAAATTCTGAAATCTTAATGAGAATTCTGCTGCGTTCTTCCAAAGTGGTTTGTGACCAACTTGGAAAAGCAGCTTTGGCAGCCTGATAAGCCGTTTCTACATCATCCTTTGAGGAGTTTGGAATTTTCCCATAAACCATGCCGTTGGCTGGATTGTAATTATCGAGCCACTCTTCGGAAATTGGATTTTGAAAGCTTCCGTTGATGTAGTTTTGTATTCCTGCGAAGGCAGGAATCTCATTTTGTTCGTCTTTATTTGCCACGATTGCGTGATTTTTTGATGACCTTATACCATTTTATTCGGAAAGATCAGTTTTATTGTTTTTTGTATGCCACAACTTTAATTTCCACCACCAAATCGGGATGTGGCAATTGATGCACGGCTACCGTAGTTCTGGTGGGTCCTGTTTCTTTATCAAAAAATTCGGCATAGGCTTTATTGTAGCCTGCAAAGTCATTCATATTCACTAAAAATGAGGTGACATCGACTACATCTTTTAAAGTAGCACCTTCTTTAGCTAAGTTTTTTTCGATGTTTTTAATGACTTCACGCGTTTGTACTTCGGCATTTAAATGTTTGGTGCCCAAATTGTCAATAATGTCCACACCGGCAATGCTGTTATCGGAACGACGTGAACTTGTTCCGGAAACATAAATAAAATCGCCGGCCCGCCTTGTTGCTGGATAAGCGCCTCTTGGTTTTACACCAGTTCCAGTGTTGACTGAATTTTCATTTTGTTCTTTACTCATAATTTTATTTAATGTTTAAAATTTTTGGCGACACGGTCATTTTCTAAAATTTCTTCGGTAGCCGCTTTTACTTTTTTAAAATTGATTTTTAAATCGTCATTAATATCGATTTTTTTATCGGTCAATAAATTCAAGATGGCTTTGTCTTGTGCACGGCCTATTAGCATAGCTTCATTATATCCAATGTTTTCATTGAAAGTAACCAATGCGTATTTTGAAGAATAATCGTTAGGGAAATTCTTTTCTAAAGCCATTTCTAAATTGCGTTTTTCTCTGAAAATTGTAGCATTGACGTGACCTTTCATTTCATGGAAATTATCAATGGATAAGTCGGCAATGGCATCGGTGTCTTTTTTGCGATACTTTTCATAGGTTTTAAAAACCTTTTCCCAATCGTTTTTACTTTCGGGTGGATTATGTTGAAATTCGTCCAAAACCTTGTCCAATACCAATACATCTTCAAAAGAGGCGTTCATCCCTTGTCCGTAAAAAGGTACTACGGCATGCGCGGCATCGCCCATTAACAGCGTATTTCCTTTATAATGCCAAGGCGAACATTTTACGGTTCCTAATGGCGATGTGGGATTGGTGAAAAAATCATCCACTAGATTAGGCATGAGTTCCAAAGCATCTTTAAAGTATTTTTGGAAAAATTCGATAACTTTTTCAGGTGTCCTCAAATTTCCGAAATTGTATTCGCCTTCGTCATAACTTAAAAATAAAGTCACCGTAAAACTGCCATCTAAATTGGGTAAAGCAATCAGCATAAAACTGTCACGACCCCAAATATGTAAGGCATTTTTATAGGTTTTGTAACTGCCGTCGTCATTGGGATGAAAACTAAGTTCTTTATAGCCATGTGAGAGCCAATCTTGTGAAAAGCTAAAGAGAAATTTTTTGCCTAAAAAATAACTTTGCCGCATAATTGAACCTGCACCATCGGTAGCGATGATAATATCAGCATCTTCAATAAATTCTTTTTTTGAATCATTATCTATAAATAAAGCAGTCGTTTTTTCGAAATCCACTGATTTACATGTTTTGTTGAAGTGGATTTTAACATTTTCATGTTTTTCGGCTTCATCCATCAACAGCGCATTTAACATACCACGAGAAACGGAGTTGATATATTCATGATCTCTTCCGCTGTAGGGTGCCATTATCATATTTCCTTCAACATCATGCAACATTCTGCCAGTCATAGGGATACATAAGGTTTTAACTTTTTCTTCAATACCCACAAGTTTCATGGCTTTAATACCTCTGTCTGAAAGTGCTAAATTGATCGATCGGCCAGCGCTGAT
>NZ_DATJCY010000279.1:0-9857 GCF_035577925.1 Gelidibacter sp.
TACTGACAAAATGGTGAATGAATATTTGGAGCATCACAGAAAATCGAATAACGACACAGACGCTTTCATACTTGAGTAATCACGTACTGCTGACTTTAGTCAGATTTAAAAACCTATGGCACTTTAGTCCATAGTGATTTAGTTATTTAAATAGTCCGAAATCAATGAATTTAGGATGATTAATGTTGTCATACGTGATTTATATCATTATTAAAATTATTTATACGCTGTATATTTGATTTCATATCGACTCAATATGGCAGATGAAATTATGTAAAAGTATTTTTTATTGAGATGGGGCAACTCGATGATTTTGCAGGTCGTTTTTTTAAAGAATTATTTTGAAGACCTTTTGAAATCAAGCTATTGACTCTTCTGAAAACTGAAATACTATCGCTTACGGCAGTTATAATTGTTGCAATTAATTTTTTCGAAAACTGTTATTTCAATGGTCAACGGAGAAATCCACTGATTACACTTGCATTCCGTTTTTGGTCTTGCAGGTTAAGAAAGATTACTATTATTTTTAATTTAAAAACAAAACAAAATGGATGTTTCACTTTTTTTGGCAAAATTTTGGGGATGGTATCTTATCATATTCTTTGTCATTCTCACTTTCAATCCGAGTAGGATCAAACAGATTTTTGAAGACTTAAGAGATGAAAAATTTTTAATTCTTTCCTCCTTAATTGCGGTAATTGTTGGCCTATTGAACATATTGTTTCATAATGTTTGGGAAACCAATTGGAAACTTATTATCACCCTGATTGGTTGGATGTCTTTGTTTATTGGCTTGGCCCTGTTTATTATTCCGAAACAAACGGTAGCCTTATTAAATATATTGAATATAAAACTTGTTCAAGTAATTTACATATTACTTTTCTTGACAGGTGTTTTTCTACTTAATATAGCGTACGATGTTGTGCCTTATTAATTGTTGAACTGATCTAAATTATGATCTTTTGTAGTCAGATATGATTGCATAGTATCTGAAAATATTTCACTGATGATTTGAACATCAGTAATTAACAATACCTATTAGTATGAGCACTCTCACCGAAAATGCCATTCAAATTTTAGAGGATCGCTATTTTTTAAAGGATAAGCACGGCCATATAGTTGAAGATTCTATTGAATTATTTAAGCGAGTGGCAAAATCTGTTTCCCTTTGTGAAAATGAAAAAAGTGAGTTTTATGAAAAACAATTCTATGAGCTCTTAAGTGGTCTTTATTTTCTTCCCAATTCGCCTACACTTATGAACGCAGGATGTAAGGATGGCCAATTAAGTGCTTGCTTTGTATTGCCTGTTGAAGATAGTTTGGAAAGTATCTTTACCACCTTAAAAAACACCGCATTAATACACCAAAGTGGTGGAGGCACTGGCTTTAATTTCTCAAAATTGCGCCCAAAAGACGATATGGTTTCCTCTACTAGTGGCACATCATCTGGCCCAGTAGCTTTTATGAAAATTTATGATGCCGCTACAGAGTATGTCAAACAAGGCGGTAAGCGTCGTGGTGCCAATATGGGGATTTTAAATGTTGACCATCCTGATATTATTGAGTTTATTCATTCAAAATCCACTAAAAAAGTCATTGAGAATTTTAATATTTCAGTTGGAATATCGGATGCCTTTATGGAGGCCGTTATTAATGATTCAGATTGGCAATTGATAAACCCGCGTACAAAGGTTGTTGATACAGTGTTAAGAGCCAAATCGCTTTGGGAAATGATCATCACTCAAGCTTGGGAAACGGGAGACCCAGGACTCATCTTTTTAGACACGATCAATGATCATAATCAGACGCCTGAGATTGGAACTATATCATCTACAAACCCCTGTGGAGAAGTACCCCTATTAGATTATGAAAGCTGCAACTTGGGATCGATCAATCTTTCCAAAATGGTAGTTCTCAAAAATGAATTATATACGGTTGATTGGAAAAAGTTGTCGGAAACCATTCATTTGGCAATTCGTTTTTTAGATAATATAATTACGATAAATCATTATCTATTGCCGGAAATTAAAGACATTACCACGTCCAACCGAAAGATTGGGCTTGGCGTCATGGGCTGGGCAGAATTATTGATTTTGTTGGAAATTCCTTATGCTTCAGAAAAGGCGTTAAGCTTAGGAGAGAAGCTCATGCAGTTTATCAAAAGAGAAAGCTACAAGGCCTCTAGCAATTTGGCTTTGGAGAAAGGATGTTTCCCGAATTGGAAAAAAAGTATCCATTATCCTGATCAAAAAATGCGAAATGCCACCTGCAACAGTATTGCGCCCACAGGAACAATTTCGGTCATTGGAAACACCTCTTATTCAATTGAACCTTTGTTTGCCTTGGCCTACAAAAGGATAGGCATCTTGGGTGGCAAGACGCAAACCGAAGTCAATAGACATTTTGTCCATAAAATGAAAACTTTGGGCCTATGGTCAAGTGAAGTGGAGGAAGAAATTGTAAAAACTGGGAGCATAAAAAATATTAAATATATTCCGGCATCTTTGAAAGAGCTTTTCCAAACCAGTTTGGAAATACCATGGCAATATCATTTAAAACATCAAAAGGTATTTCAAGAATCTACCGACAATGCGGTTTCAAAAACCATAAATCTTCCAGAAAATGCGTCCATTCAAGAAGTTTCAGAGATTTTCATCTTGGCTTGGCAGTATAAACTAAAAGGCATCACCATTTATCGTTATGGGAGCAAGGAAAACCAAGTCCTCCAAAAATGCGGCCTTAATAATAGTGTGAACTGTTGATTCCCACCAGTGGGTTTTAATACCCAGAGGCTTGCCCGTCCGTGCCGATCGGACCCCGAGGTTCTTAATTTATCCAATCTGATATATATCATAGTTTTTATGTCATAGATGATTTAGTTTTATGAGTCAACAAACACTTGATACTCATGATTTCCGTACTACTTCCCACAGACTTTTCTGAAAACTCAATGAATGCCATCACATACGCATTAGAGTTTTTTAAACACCAGAAAACAGAATTCTTTGTTATGCATGCCTATCAAAATGATGTCTATGATCATGAGAAGTTGGTCTCACGTGAAGATTTTGACGATCAAACCATGGACCTACCATCATCTGCAACCTCCGGATATGAGTTTATATCTGTTAATGCCGGTAAATTGCGCAACGAAGGTGTGGAGATCCTTTTATCAGGAACACCAATTAAAACCAATGATTTTACTTGGGAAGTTAATCTCAATTTCACCAAAAATAAAAACAAGGTTATTGCCTTGCATCCAGACATTGATACCTATACCATTTCTGAAGCGCGTTGGGCAGGTGCATCGATCGTCGCAAAGGTTGGTGGCGAATATGGCGCTATTATGGGCCAAGATTTTTTAAGAACTGATAAAGGCGAAGTGATCCATGGCGATAATGGTCTTCCATTATTTACCAATGAAAAAGTAGTGCTGGGTAACGGTGTTCCGGACTGGACGGCTGGTTTGAATAACCGTTTTACCTATAAAGGGGTCACCTTGCAGTTTTTATTAGATATCAAGCAAGGTATGGATGTGTATTCCATGACCAACTCAGTAGCGGCAAACAAAGGCCTTTTGGATGTCACTACCCAAGGCCGAGATGCCTATAACGCTGCCCTTGCCGAAGCTTTGGTTGCCGATCCCGATTTAAGTGTCAGCAATTGGGTGCCTACAGCAGGCTACGTGTCTAGTGGGGTGGTGAATACAGGTACTGCGGACAACCCAGTATATGCGCCAAACACAACACCGGTCAATCCACAAAATTACTGGGCTACCGTTTTTGAAAGAACACCGGCACCATTTATTTATGATGCGTCTTATGTTAAATTAAGAGAGGTGAGCTTGGGTTACGAGTTTCCAAGGAGCCTTGTTCAAAGTCTAGGCATCACGTCGCTTAATCTTTCTGCTTTTGGGCGCAATTTGTTGACCTTTAGTAATAACCTGCCAAATATTGATCCGGAATCCATGTACACCTCCGGCAATGGTCAAGGGTTTGAATATGGATCATTGCCATCGCGCCAGTCGTATGGTTTAAATCTTAAAGTGACATTCTAAAAAATAATATTATGAAATGAGCAGTACCAAAACTCGAATAAGAACACGAATAAGGATGTGCGAATTACATAAGACCATTAAAACAATAAATATTTTCTTATGAACTATTATAAACATATCATAGCTATAGTATCAATTTTTATAGCATTTAGTAGCTGTACCGATGAATTTGATACGCTTATTAAAGACCCGATTGCGCTTCCTGCCAATCCCGATGGGCAGCTCTCCTTTGTTCAATTGAGCATGTCTGGCGACCGTTATTACCAATGGCGCGCCAACCTCATTTATTCAGGTGGGTTTGTACAACATTATTCAGGAGCTTGGAACGTTACTGAATTTGGAGGACGCTTTAAAAAGAATGACGATTATGCGCATGCCTATTGGCGAAGAGCGTATGCCATTGAAATGAAAAACCTAGTGGATATTATTGCCACTACCAATGGCGTTCCTGAAAAAGCAAACATCAACGCGATTGCCAAAATTATGAAGGTCATGACGGGTCAGCGCTTAACCGATTTGTATGGTGATGTACCCTATTCAGAAGCTGGTGTAGGCTTCCTAGAGGGCGTTGTAACCCCCAGGTACGACAGACAAGAAGAGATTTATGCATCCTTTTTTAAGGACCTCGAAGAGAGTTTTAATCAGCTTAACGCCAATGGCGGAGCGGTTCCGGGAGATCTGTTTTATAATGGCGACATCTCCAAATGGAAGAAGCTGGCCAATACCTTACGCTTGCGTTTAGGTATGCGTCTTTCGGAAATTGCACCTGCCGAAGCCGAAAAACAAGTTAAAGCAGCGTTTGCGAATGGTGTTTTTGATAGTAATGCCGACAATTGTATCATGCATCATATTGATATCGACTTTAATGGTGATATTACCGATTTTAGAGGGAATGGCTTGGCACAAGCCCTAACGGCCAATGATAATGCCGACCATTTCAGTTCGCTTTTAATCGACTTTTTAAAAAACCATGATGATCCGCGCTTAACCATGATTGCCACGCCTAAAACCTCCAGTGGGGTTATTTGGGGTGGGGCTATTCAGCCGGGCGAAGATCTGTATGTAGGCATTCCGGGAGGTACCTTCCAATGGGACGTTTTTGGAGGTGCCACGGCTACATCCGGCATACAACCATATTTAAAAGAAAATACAGCACCGTTTCTGCACGTTGGCTATTCAGAAGCACAACTGTTATTGGCGGAAGCTGCCTTTAGAGGTTGGGTGTCTGGATCGGCAGCCGATTATTACAAGGCAGGAGTAGAAGCAGGCATGAAACAATTGACCATCTATGGTGCGGCCGATCCTTCGCAATCTGCAATCAACGATTATTTGACCAATTATCCATTGCAATCCGGTACTGAAATGGAGCAGATCAGCACCCAATTGTGGGTAACCTATTTGTTCAACAGTATTGAGGCGTATTCTAACTGGCGCAGAACGGGGTATCCTGTGTTGGATGCCGTTACAGCACCCGATTCAGAAACTGGTGGTATAGTGCCAACGCGACTGTACTATCCTAATGACGAATTACAGAAAAACGAAGCCAATTACCTAGAGGCTCTTGGCAGAATGGACGGTACTAACGACTGGCTCAATAAAGTGTGGTGGGATGCCAATTAGGTGATATACACATTCCATGTTATATAAGTTTAATTATTAAAAAGATAAGCGAGGGGAACATGCCGCCTCGCTTTTTTAAAGCTATGAAAAACCTTATTGTTATCATCGTCTTAGCCCTTGTTCTATATAGTTGTGCCAAGAATGAGACGCCCGTGCAAAACAAAATAGTGGGTACGTGGCAATTGGTCTATGCCGATATTGTCGAAGACGATTCTTTAGAGATAAAGGATTTGACCCATACCCACTTTATAAAAATAATTAATCACAGTCATTTTTCATTCTTTAACCAAAATACAAACCGTTCTGAAGACTTTTATGCGGCTGGTGGCACTTATACCTTAGAAGGCAATGATTATACAGAAACTTTAAGTTACACTTCCATGGATGCGTTTAGAAATCATCGGTTCCCGTTTACAGTAGAGTTTAAGGGTGATACCCTGATCCAATCTGGTCTTGAAGAAGTGAAATCCGCAGGGCTTAAACGATACATCACTGAAAAATATATCAAAATTGATTAATGGTGCTTTTAAAAACTTAAAATCGAATGAATAAAATTATAGTAGTTTTATTGGCTTTTGGCCTTTCATGTCAGCATGTTTTTACTCAAGTCGATACATCTGGTTTTAACCTGATGCCGTGGCCTCAAAATATTCAGCATAGCAATCGCGATTTTACTATTACCGATGATTTTACCATTTCAATCATAGGCGATGATGCCCAAGGTAGGGTTGAAAAAGCTGCGATCAGATTTTTAAGGCACCTTTCAAACAAAACAGGCGTCTTTTTAAAACAGGGTTTTCCTGTTAAAATAGAAGGCAAAACGTCGGCAGTGGTAGAGCTGACCTTTGACGGTCTCTCCGATTTATCCATAAACGCCGATGAATCGTACAGTTTAAATGTTACTCCTGATAAAATAGAAATCCATTCCAAAACCGATGTTGGTGCTCTAAGGGCTTTGGCTACGCTCTTGCAGTTGGTAGCCCATAATCCATCCAATTATTTTATACCTGGCGTTGTTGTTAATGATGCCCCACGTTTTGTTTGGCGGGGTTTAATGATTGATTCCGCCCGTCATTTTCAACCGGTCGATGTGCTAAAGCGCAATTTGGATGCTATGGCATTGGTAAAGATGAATGTGTTTCATTGGCATTTAACCGACGATCAAGGGTTTCGGGCGGAAATAAAATCCTATCCGTTGTTGCATCAAAAAGGATCGGACGGCTTGTATTATACCCAAGAGCAAATCAAGGATGTGGTGGCATATGCCTCTGATTTGGGCATCCGTGTCGTTCCAGAATTTGATGTGCCGGGCCATGCCACCTCGTGGCTCGTGGCTTATCCCGATTTAGGAAGCAAGGATGGTGCAACTTATACCATAGAACGAAATTCGGGTATTTTTGATCCTACTTTAGATCCTACCAATCCAAAAACATACGAGATTATAGAAGCTGTTTTTACCGAAATGGCAGCACTCTTTCCGGATACCTATTTTCATATAGGCGGCGATGAGAATAAAGGAAAGCACTGGAATGAAAACAAAAAGATTGAACGCTTTAAGGCAGATCATGGCTTTAAAACCAATCATGAATTACAGAATTATTTCAACGTCAAAGTACTTGACATCCTTAAAAAGCATGGTAAAATCATGATGGGCTGGGAAGAAATACTTCAAGACGATTTGCCAAAAGATGTGGTTATCCATTCGTGGCAAGGCGAAGCTTCTTTGACCGATGCTATCACCAAAGGCTATAAAACCGTACTGTCACGGGGCTATTATATCGATTTGGTACGTTCGGTGGAAGAACACTATGCCGTCGATCCATTTCCGGCAGCACCCAATTCGGTGTCAAAAGAACAATTGAAAAACCTCCTAGGTGGCGAAACCACCATGTGGAGCGAATTGGTTACGCCACTTACTATCGATTCCAGAATCTGGCCACGTGCAGCTGCCATTGCAGAGCGCTTTTGGTCGCCCCAAGCCGTCAATGATTTGGATGGTATGAAGCGCCGTTTAAAGGTCATCTCATTTCAACTCGAAGACTTTGGCATTATGCATATCCGCAACAAAGAGGTGATTTTAAGAAACCTAATCAATGATCAAGATATCAGTTCATTAATCGATTTGTCCAATATCTGCGAACCGCTTAAAGGCAATAAACGCAACACAAAAATCAATGGGCAGTCAAAGTATAAAACCTATTCGCCGTTTACCCTGTTTGCCGATGCCTGCGTGCCCGATGCCCAAGATGCTGAGGTTTTTAACAAAGCTGTTTCAGGTTTTGTTAAGCAATCCAATACAGCAGATTTTGAGGTTGTTATGGCGTTTTTAAATAAATGGTCAACCAATTATGCCGAGTTTTCTAAAATAAACAACAACCCAAAGCTTAAGGATCTCGAAGGCTTATCAAAAAACTTATCGCAGCTATCGCAGCTATTGGTTCAAGTTTTTGAAACTAAGTCCATGGATGTTAGTATATTTAGTGAGTTACAAACACATCATAAGTCCTTGTATGTCCCTTTTGCAGATACTGAAGTGGTAGTGGTAAATGCCTTGGAGGAGCTTATTGAAAAGGCAAAGGTCGACTATTTGATAAAGGGAAGTAGATGGTAGAGCCTAGACAATAGAAGTTGGTAGTAGGACATAAGACGCTAAGACTTATGACGTCTGGTGTATGATGTGGAAAATGGAATATAGACTATAGAAAATAGATGATGGTAGATTGGTAATTGATGGCAGCAACCAACAACTGAACACAGATGACGCTGATTTAATGGATTTACACTGATTTTTAAATTTTAAATCTTGAACCATAAACCTTGAATTTTAAACCAGAAACCTGAAACAAGAAACCACAAACTTTAAACACTTTGAACACAAAACTAATCCCCACAGCACTAGCCTTCGCAATCATTTTATTGAGCAGTTGCCTTTCGCAAGATGCTAAACCATCAAGTTCTTCGGAGGTGGCAGATAGCACGTCTAATAAAGTAGTAATTGGCTATATACCCACTTGGAAAGATATGCGCCAAACCATTGATACTGCCCATTTGGATATCCTGACCCATATTAATTTATCGTTTTTAAATCCCGATGCCTCAGGAGTGTTCTTAGTAGATGGCGAGCCCTATTGTAGCGATGGCAAGTCGGCCGATATCCACTATGTGGTCAAAAAAGCGCACCAACATGGCGTTAAAGTACTCATTTCTGTGGCGGGCGGAGTATTGCCCGAATGTTCTGCCGATTGGCAAATCTTGTTGCAAGAAGGCAACAGAAACAGCGTGATCAATAATTTAAAACACCTGGTCAGTTTTTATAATCTGGACGGTATTGATATAGATATTGAAGGTCCTATCTTGGATGCCATCAGTAAAGCAGGTGATTATACCCCGTTCATCAAAGCTTTAAGAGAAGAGCTCCATCCCATGGGCAAGTTGGTCACCTGTGCCACGGCTAGTTATGTAGGCGGAAGGATTCCGCAATCGTCCTTCCCTTATTTTGACTATATAAACATTATGGCCTATGACAATGCATGGAATACCACCGACCACCATTCCACTTACGAGCATGCCGTTAGGGATATGCAACTGTGGCTCAATTTGGGTTGTCCACCTGATAAATTGGTGTTGGGCCTTCCATTTTATGCCCATAAAGGCATTGTCGGTACCGGTGGCCACGCCACTTACAATCAAATTGTAGAACAGCACTCCGATGCCGCTCACCACGATATCTATTTTGATTATAGATATAACGGCATCCTTACCATCAAAGCCAAAACCAAATATGCCTTTGAACATGGTAGTGGCGTTATGATCTGGGAAATATCACAAGATGCCCCTGGGGGATTGAGTTTGCTGAAGGCTATTGGGAAGGAGATGGAGTAGTGGAGTCTTAAATGTTTTTTATCTATCCTCATTAGTTGGGGCGAATTGCATTCGCCCTTATTTAGTTTAGTCCGGTTAATATTTATCTTATAATGGGGCGAATTGCATTCGCCCTTATTTAGTTTAATCCGATTAATATATATCCTATATATAATGGGGCGAATGCTATTCGCCCGTACGTGATTGGCTCTTTTTATTTAGATGGATATTATTTAAAGTGGTTGGGGCCGTTGGGGCGAATTGCATTCGCCCACATAATCTCGCCCGTACAATCTCGGCCATATCATTTCAATTTATC
>NZ_DATJCY010000280.1:0-21514 GCF_035577925.1 Gelidibacter sp.
TGGAAGAATCTGTGTTAGATTAATTTATTGTCTTTATTATTTCAACAGCACGTCAAATAATATGAAGCTGCTTATATAATGCATCACAAGTATATTACTTTTTTTAAAATATTGGAAACTGATATCTTTTTTAATAATGAATTTTAGAAAATTATTTGAGTATAAAATAAATATAATTAACAAAACTCTAAGCAACGTCCACTTCTTAATTTAAGGCAGAAACTGTATCTTTGCAACCTTGTTTGATTTTCTGAGCAGGCCGATGATGTTGCTAAAATCCATTCTACCATTCCATGAGTCAATTTGAAGATACTATTGAGGTTCAAGGCGCCCGAGTGCACAACCTAAAAAACATAGATGTTTCTATACCTAGAGAACAACTTGTAGTTATTACAGGATTGTCTGGAAGTGGCAAATCGTCTTTGGCTTTTGATACCATTTATGCCGAAGGCCAACGACGTTATATCGAAACATTTTCGGCCTATGCGCGTCAATTTTTAGGGGGTTTGGAACGCCCGGATGTTGATAAAATTGATGGGCTTTCTCCCGTGATTGCCATTGAGCAAAAAACGACCAGTAAGTCGCCACGTTCTACAGTTGGCACAATTACTGAAATTTATGATTTTTTACGCTTATTATTCGCTCGTGCAGGTGATGCCTATAGCTATAATACAGGCGAAAAAATGGTAAGTTATACCGATGCCCAAATCAAGGATTTGATGAAAGAAAGCTATAAGGACAAACGCATTAATGTTTTAGCGCCCGTTATAAGATCACGTAAAGGACATTATCGCGAATTGTTTGAGCAAATTGCAAAAAAAGGGTTTGTAAAAGTTCGTGTGGATGGTGAAATAAAAGACCTGACCAAAGGCATGCAATTGGACCGTTATAAAACGCACGATATTGAAATTGTTATTGACCGACTTAAAATAGATGACGGTGTAGATAATGAAAAACGTCTTTCAGAAACCATCAATACTGCCATGTACCATGGTGAGGACGTGTTAATGGTACTCGATCAAGACACCAATGAGGTTCGCTATTTTAGTAGAAACCTAATGTGTCCTACTTCAGGAATTTCTTATCCAAACCCTGAACCCAACAACTTTTCGTTCAACTCGCCCAAAGGTGCTTGTCCGAAATGTAATGGCATTGGCAAACTGTATCAGGTGAATGAAAAAAAGATCATTCCAGATCCTTCAATTTCCATACAAGCAGGTGCTCTAGCGCCTCATGGCCCTTATAAAAACAGTTGGATTTTTAAGCAGTTTGAAATCATTGCGCAACGCTATAATTTTCAACTGACAGATGCTTATAAAGATATCCCTGAAGAAGCCAAAAAGATGATTTTATATGGTGGCAATGAAAAATTTTCCATCGAAAGTAAAATACTTGGGGTTACACGCGATTATAAGATCGATTTTGAAGGTGTTGCCAATTTTATAGAAAACCAGTTTGAATCTGCTGAAACAACCTCTTTAAAACGTTGGGCAAAAGAGTATATGGACAAAGTAGAATGCGATGTTTGTCACGGCACTCGATTACGCCAAGAATCTCTTTATTTTAAAATAAACGGCCTTAATATTGCCGAATTGGCAAATATGGATATCAGTGATTTGGCGGAATGGTTTTCAGATTTGGCTCCAAAGCTGTCTGAAAAACAATTTCAAATTTCGGAAGAAATCATTAAGGAAATAAGAACCCGTGTGCAGTTTTTACTCGACGTAGGATTAGAATATCTATCCCTTAACAGAAGCTCAAAATCGCTGTCTGGTGGTGAAGCACAGCGTATTCGTTTGGCCACTCAAATTGGATCGCAATTGGTTGGCGTGCTTTATATTTTGGACGAACCCAGTATTGGATTGCATCAACGTGATAACGAAAAACTGATCAAATCCTTAATCGCATTACGTGATATTGGCAATTCGGTTATTGTGGTTGAACACGATAAAGACATGATTGAAAGTGCCGATTATGTGATTGATATTGGTCCAAAAGCCGGAAAATATGGTGGCGAAATTATCAGTGTTGGTACACCAGATGAGCTTAAAACCCATCATACGCTTACAGCTGATTATTTAAATGGCACTAAAAAAATTGAAATTCCTGAGAAACGTCGTGAAGGCAATGGCAAATTCATTGAATTAAACGGTTGTACCGGAAATAATTTAAAAAACGTATCGGTCAAATTTCCTTTGGGAATGATGATTGGCATAACTGGTGTTTCAGGAAGTGGAAAATCAACCTTGATCAATGAAACGCTCTACCCGATTCTCAATGCTTATTATTTTAACGGTGTCAAAAAACCGATGCCCTATAAAAGCATTAAAGGACTGGAACATGCCGACAAAGTGATTGATATTAACCAATCGCCCATCGGAAGAACACCACGTAGCAATCCGGCAACTTACACAAAAACGTTTGACGAAATCCGTAGTTTATTTGCTAAAATTCCTGAAGCAATGATCCGCGGTTACAAACCAGGGCGTTTTAGTTTTAATGTAAAAGGTGGCCGTTGTGAAACCTGTCAAGGTGGTGGATTACGAGTGATTGAAATGAACTTTTTGCCTGATGTTTATGTAGAGTGCGAAACTTGCCATGGCAAACGTTTTAATCGTGAAACTTTAGAAATTCGCTATAAAGGAAAGTCAATTAGCGATGTGTTGGACATGACCATAAATGAAGCGGTCGATTTTTTTGAACACATCCCAAAAATATATAACAAATTAAAAACCATCAAGGATGTTGGACTAGGCTACATCACACTTGGTCAGCAAAGTACCACACTTTCTGGCGGTGAAGCACAACGTATTAAATTGGCTGCAGAGCTGAGTAAACGCGATACCGGAAACACCTTTTATATATTGGATGAACCAACTACCGGATTGCACTTTGAAGATATTAGAGTGCTGATGAATGTTCTTAACAAACTGGTCAATAAAGGCAATACCATCTTAATTATTGAACATAATATGGATGTTATTAAAACCGTAGATTATATTATAGATATTGGTTACGAAGGTGGAAAAGGCGGTGGAAAAGTTGTGGTCACTGGAACTCCTGAAGAAGTAGCAAAACACAAAAAGAGCTATACGGCCAAATTCCTTAAGAAGGAGCTTTAAGTTTATAATAAACATTGTTTTTGATTGAAATACTGCTAAAACACAATCAATTGTGTTAAAAATTTACGCATATAAGCACCATACCAATTTGCAATCTGTAGTACCTTAGTGGTATAATTTTAAAACTAACTATTATGAAAAGTATTCTATGGCTTGTAGCAGTAATTTGTATCGTTATTTGGATATTGGGATTTTTTGGCATTGTACAAGGATTGGCCACTAGCAGTCTGATCCATATCTTATTGGTCATTGCTGTTATTGTAATTCTCTACAACATCATTTCTGGTCGAAAACCACTGTAATTTATTAGTTTTTAAGAACAATTTACCAAAAGGCAAATCTCGCGATTTGCCTTTTTTTCAACCAAAGCAATTTACTTAATAGTTAAAGTATACCATTTGGAACTTAAAAAATGCCTCAACAATTAGCAACCATAATTTAATGTGGTCTTATCTACACTTGACTTCCAGCAAATCAACAAGACATATACATTCTTAAACAATCCATCACGTTGTTTTTTAAAATTCTTTTAAAATCTGTGTTATGGGTCATATTATGTTATTTTCCATTAAATTTGTCTGTTTTGGCATTTTCAGAAATAATGAAAACGGATATTAACGTAAGTGACAAAATTATTTTAGCCAATTCTATAAACTATTCAACAAAAACATACAACACTGATAATGAGATTAGAAAAACACAGTAAAGCTTGGAACGAAATAAAAACAAATGATTCATGGGCCATTTTTAAAATCATGGGCGAGTTTGTCTATGGCTATGAAAAATTAAGTAAAATAGGACCATGTGTGTCCATTTTTGGTTCTGCACGTACCAAACCAGATCATAAATACTATAAATTAGCCGAAGAAATTGCCAAAAAAATTGTCGAACATGGCTATGGCGTTATTACGGGTGGTGGCCCCGGCATTATGGAAGCCGGCAACAAAGGCGCACATATTGCCGGTGGAACATCGGTTGGCCTAAACATCGATTTGCCTTTTGAACAACATGACAATCCTTATATTGATGCCGACAAAAGCTTGGATTTTGACTACTTTTTTGTTCGGAAAGTCATGTTTGTAAAATACTCACAGGGTTTTGTGGTCATGCCGGGCGGTTTTGGTACTTTGGATGAACTCTTTGAAGCGATTACCTTGATCCAAACTAATAAAATTGAAGAATTTCCTATTATTTTAGTAGGAACAGAATTTTGGAAAGGTCTGATGGATTGGATTAAAACCACCGTTTTGGAAGGTTTTTCTAACATTAGCGCTAAAGATCTTGATCTTATCCATCTGGTTGATACTCCAGAAGAAGTCATTGTAATTTTAGACAACTTTTACAAAGAATTTGAGTTAAGTCCAAATTTCTAGATTTTAAAAAAATTACATATATTTAAGTTATAGAGTTCAGAGCACATTACACAATTAAAGTTGAAAAATGTGCTCTGATTTTTGAATAATCTTTTAGTAACGGCTTAACATTGGTCAAAAACAAATTTTTAACTTTTAAAGCTTTTAATGGCTCCTTGAAAAGATTTTTCGTTTTAATAAGCTTCTCGATTTTACATTCGGTAGTGATGTTAGGTCAAAACAAGATCAACATTGACGCCGTATTTAGCGTGCCAGAAAAAACTGCAAAAATTGTTCAGACCATTCGTTATCAAAACACTTCCAACGATACCTTAACTACAATTTACCTAAACGATTGGAACCATAGTTTTTCTACAAAACGAACGCCTTTAGCCAAAAGAATTGCTGAAGAGTATAGCACGAAATTTCATTTTGCCACCAACGAGATGCGTGGTTTTACCAGCATCACCACCATAATAAACGAAAATGGCGTTGAATTAAATCACAGGCGATTAAAACCACATCCCGATGTTGTTGAAGTAGAACTTTTGAAGCCGTTATTGCCCAATGCGTTTTATCAGATTGAACTGACTTACGACCTCCGATTTCCTGACGATACTTTTACCGAGTATGGATTTACGGATACCGAAGAGTTCAATTTAAAATATTGGTACATCACGCCAGCGGTTTATGACGGATCATGGCATTATTATAGCAATAAAAATCTGGACGATTTGTTTGTTCCAAAAGCAGATATAAACCTAAAAATAGAAGTTCCAAGAAATTACACCCTATATTCTGAACTTCAACTTGTCGATAATATAGTAAAAGATCAAGCACAAATCTTTCATCTATTTGGCAAAGATCGTGTTGACAGCAAGCTTTTTATTCAGAAATACCAAAAGTTTAATTTTGTTCAAACCGATAATTTTACAGTCATTACCAATTTGGAAAGCGAAGGGATTATGCCAACTGATCGTGCGTTAATAACTGACAAGATCACGCAATTCATCACCAAACATTTGGGCCAATATCCTCACCATTATCTTTTGGTCACCGATATTGAATATAAAAAAGATCCGCTATACGGCTTAAACCAACTTCCTAAGTTCATCAATCCATTTCCAGGAAACTTACAATATGAATTGAAACTTTTAAAAACAACGCTCAGTAATTATCTTGACAATACACTACTGTTGAATCCGCGAAGAGATTATTGGTTAAAAGACGGCATCCAGATTTATTATTTGATGAAATATGTAGAGGAAAATTATCCCGATCTTAAATTATTGGGCACTTTGGCCAATGTTTGGGGACTTCGCTCTTTTCATGCTGCCGATGTCAATTTTAATGAACAGTACAATCTATTTTTCATGCAAATGTCCCGAACCAATAGAGACCAAGCATTGACCACCTCTAAAGATTCCTTGTTAAAATTCAATGCCAATATTGCAAGTAAATATAAAGCAGGCATTGGTTTAAAGTACATTGATGATTTTGTGAATCATGGCATTGTTGAAAAAACAATCCAAGAATATCTTCAAGATTCAAAATTAAACATGAGCTCTAGTAATGATTTTGAAAACTTATTAAAAAAAAATACAGATAAAAATGTCGATTGGTTTTTTAAAGATTATGTCAATACGACCAAAAAAATCGATTTCAGGATTAAGGACATTATCAAAACTGAAGATTCGGTAACCTTTACCATTAAAAACAAACGAAAAACCGATGTTCCTGTATCTCTATTTGTATTAAAAAACGACACCATTCAATCAAAAATTTGGGTAGAAGACATTAACGGCTCAAAAACATTGACCATACCCCAAAATGAGGCCACCAAATTAGTACTAAACTACGACAATACTATTCCCGAATACAATCTCAGGGATAACTGGAAGTCTTTAAAAGGCTGGTTTTTTAACAACAAACCTTTACAGATACGGTTGTTTAAGGATATTGAAGATCCCAATTATGACCAAGTGTTTTTTATGCCATTGGCCGAATTCAATAATATTTATGATGGTTTTACCTTAGGCACAAAAGTATATAACAAAACGCTGTTGATGAAGAATTTCACCTACAGGCTCACACCTAAATATTCATTTAATTCGCAAGCATTTACGGGTAACGCAACAGCACTTTACAGCCAACATATTGAAGATAAAAACCTACACATGATTACTTATGGATTTATAGGCGCGTACTCGTCATTCGCCAAAAATGCATTTGTCACCAAAATAAGTCCAAGTATTTCTTTTCATTTTAGAAACCACAACAACCTCAGATCCAACAAAGCAAGCTATTTAAATTTTAGGTATCTAAATATTTCCAGAAACGTTAAGGACCATGAAGCATTACCGATCAATAATCCAGATTATGGAATATTTAATATCAGATATATTGATGCCAATCCGGATTTGATTAAATATTCCAAATTTTATTATGATTTCCAAGTTGCCAAAAAATTCGGCAAAATTGCCATAAATTATGAATGGCGAAAACTGTTGGAGAGCAATCGGCAACTTAATTTTAGGTTTTATGCAGGAACTTTTTTATACAATAAAACCGATTCCGACTATTTCAGTTTTGCGCTAGACCGTCCTACCGATTATTTATTTGACTACAACTATTTGGGACGCTCTGAAAATTCAGGGATCTTTAGCCAGCAAATTATCATTGCCGAAGGCGGATTTAAATCAAAATTAGAAACTCCTTTTGCCAATCAATGGATGGCTACAGCCAATATGAGCACAACTTTATGGCGTTTTATAGAAGCTTATGGGGATGTTGGTTTGATGAAAAACAAGTCGTTTGATCCTGAATTTGTTTATGATTCGGGTATTCGGCTCAATTTAGTTACCGATTATTTTGAACTTTACTTTCCTGTCTATTCGAGTTTGGGATGGGAAATTGACGAACCGAATTACAGCCAACGCATCCGAATAAAATTTACGATAGATCCCGAAGTTTTATTAGGCCTTTTTAGACGTAAATGGTTTTGATCCAAAACAATTTAATTAATCATTTATTTGGGATTTATTTATTGAAGTCCCTATCTTTAAAAACTGAATGATTTTTCAATTAAAAACCATCATACTAATAACGACTTTTAACCCTTAATTCCGCTTTAGACACATGAATAAATCCTTTATTTTCAGCCTCCTCTTTTCCTTTCTTTTCATTGCTGGTTACGCACAGCAAAGTGAGCTCAGTGTTGAAAAAATAATGCAAGACCCAAAATGGATGGGGACTTTTCCTTCAAACGTTAAATGGAGCCAAAACAACGACGCCATTTATTTTGATTACAATCGAGATAATGATCCTTCCGATTCACTATATCGCATCCGATTGGCGCAACCTAAAAACATTGAAAAAGTAAGTTGGACCGAAGAAAAAAACATCAATTTTGGTAGAGGGTCATTTGATAAATCAAAAACTAAACAGATTTATTCTAAAGGAAATACGCTAATCGTCCGAGACATCAA
Organism: Gelidibacter sp.; assembly: GCF_035577925.1. GTDB lineage: Bacteria > Bacteroidota > Bacteroidia > Flavobacteriales > Flavobacteriaceae > Gelidibacter. The sequence goes on from NZ_DATJCY010000280.1 coordinate 7,963, forward strand.
ATCAGGAAAAGAAACCGAAGTATTGCAATTTCCAAAAAATATTGGCAGTCCGTATTTTTTAGCCAATGAAGACTGGATTGCTTTTGAAGCAGAAAACAATGCTTATATCTATTCTCAAAAAACTGGTGTTTTACAAAAGCTAACGCAAATAATAGCCGGTGAAGCTCCGAAAAAGAAAGATCCGAAGGTATCTGAAAAAGCGGCACTTCTTGAATCTGAAAACCTGAAGTTACTAAGCGTTGTAAAAGAACGAAAAGACAAACAACAAACCACCAAAGAAATCAGGGACGAACGCAAGGATAAAGACGCCTTCACCTATTACACAGGTAACCAGCAAATTATGGGTTTAAAAGTTTCGCCAGACGCAAAATATGTAACTTTTAGTCTTTTTCAACGTGGTAAAAGTGAAAACACTATCGTACCAGATTATATTGATGCTTCGAGCTACACCACCGATTTAAACACCCGTTCAAAAGTTGGCGATGATCAGACCAAAGTAGAATTGGCCATTTATAATATTGAAAAAGACACTGTTTATAAAGTTGAAACCAACACGCTACCTGGCATTCAAGATTTACCGGATTATGTTAAGGATTATCCGGATAAGGAATGGGAGACTAAAAATCGTGAGGTGATGGTTTCTAATGCCTATTTTTCGGATAATGGCCAGCATGCCATCATTAATGTGCGATCCAAAGACAATAAAGACCGTTGGATTGCTAAACTTGATTTGGCTACAGGCGCGCTAACCAATTTGGACAGACAACGTGATGAAGCTTGGGTTGCAGGCCCTGGCATTGGCAGAGCTACCAGTGGCGGTACGATGGGTTGGCTACCAGACAACAAACATATATACTTCCAATCGGAGGCCACGGGCTATTCACATTTATATCTTTTGGATGTAACCACCGGGAAAAAAACAGCATTGACTTCAGGAGAATATGAAGTTTTTAATCCTTTTATTTCGAACGATCAAAAAAGTTGGTATTTGACCACATCAGAAGTTCATCCTGGCGAAAGACATTTTTACAAAATGCCTTTAATGGGGGGCAAAATGGAGCAATTGACCTCCATGACCGGCAATAATGATGTGACACTTTCTCCAGACGAAAAAACGCTCGCTATTTTATATTCGTACAGCAACCAACCTTGGGAGCTTTATTTCAAAAAGAATGACTCCAAATCAAAAGCGGTACAATTGACTTCTGGTCAATCGGAAGTTTTTAAAAGTTATAACTGGCGAGATCCACAACTTATTAGCTTTACGGCACAAGATGGTGCGCAGGTTCCGGCAAGACTTTATTTACCAGAAGCCTCGGTTAAAAACAATGCCGCGGTAGTTTTTGTCCATGGTGCCGGCTATCTTCAAAATGTGCACAAATGGTGGTCTTCTTACTTTAGAGAATATATGTTCCATAATTTATTGACAGATTTGGGTTACACGGTCATTGATATTGATTACCGCGGTAGCGCAGGATATGGGAGAGATTGGCGAACCGGAATTTACAGACATATGGGTGGAAAAGATTTATCCGACCATGTCGATGGCGTAAAATATCTCATAGAAAACCACGGAGTAGATAAAAACAAAATAGGCATATACGGTGGTAGTTATGGCGGTTTTATCACCTTGATGGCCTTATTTAACGAAGCGGATACTTTTGCTTCGGGTGCAGCATTGCGTTCTGTAACCGATTGGGCACATTACAATCATGGCTATACGTCAAATATTTTGAACGAACCTTTTAACGACCCGATTGCCTATGAGCGCTCCTCACCTATTTATTTTGCCGAAGGCCTAAAAGGCGACTTGCTTATTGCACACGGTATTGTAGATGTCAACGTACATTTTCAAGATGTGGTGCGCTTGGCACAACGCCTAATTGAATTGGGCAAAGACAATTGGGAAATGGCCGTTTATCCGGCAGAAGACCACGGATTTGTAGAACCAAGCAGTTGGACGGATGAGTACAAACGAATTTTAAAACTCTTTAATTCAACTTTAATAAAAGATTAAAACAATTAACACAAAATCACTGAATATCAATGATAATCACATGAATTTAAACAGATTCAAAGTTCATTAACCTAAACTTTAATAAAGCCATTTAATCACTTTTGAATTGCAAAGCCAGTCCATTTTGACTACTTTTGCATCAACCAAAAAGCACCTTATGCAAACGACTCCAAAAACAGCCAAAGACATATCCTTCGAGGAATTCCAATCAGAAATTTTAAGCGACTATAAAATTGCAGTAACCAGTAGGGAGTGTAGTTTATTGGGTCGCCGTGAGGTTCTCACCGGAAAGGCGAAATTTGGAATTTTTGGAGATGGAAAAGAAGTGCCACAACTGGCGTGGGCCAAAGTATTTCAAAATGGAGATTTTAGATCAGGATATTACCGTGACCAAACCTTTATGATGGCTATTGGTGAACTGAGCATCCAGCAGTTTTTTGCAGGATTATATGGCGATCCAGATATTAACCACGACCCAATGTCGGCGGGACGTCAAATGGGTGGTCACTTTGGAACCCATAGCTTGGATGAAAAAGGCGAATGGAAAAATCTCCTGAAACAAAAAAACTCAAGTGCAGACATCTCTCCTACTGCTGGACAAATGCCTCGACTTTTAGGTCTGGCGCAAGCCTCTAAAATATATCGAAATGTAGAAGGTATAAATGCCTCCAACTTTTCGGATAAGGGAAATGAAGTTGCTTGGGGAACTATTGGCAATGCAAGTACAAGTGAAGGCTTATTTTTTGAAACTATAAATGCCGCGGGCGTTTTACAGGTCCCCATGGTTATCAGTGTATGGGATGATGAATACGGAATTTCCGTGCATGCCAAACATCAAACCACGAAAGAAAATATTTCTGAAATCCTAAAAGGTTTTCAACGGGATGACAAAGCTAAAGGCTATGAAATATTAAAAGTAAAAGGTTGGGATTATGTTGCTTTAATTGAAACCTATCAAAAAGCTTCAAAAATCGCCAGAGAAGAACATGTACCGGTACTAATCCATGTTGTTGAACTTACGCAACCACAAGGTCATTCTACCTCAGGATCACATGAGCGTTACAAATCCAAAAAGCGTTTGGATTGGGAAACAGAACGCGATTGCATACGTAAAATGCGCGAATGGATTATTGGCAATGGGATTTCTACCGAACTAGAATTGGACGCCATTGAAAAAGCAATTAAAAAGAACGTTAGAGACGGTAAAAAAGCTGCCTGGGAGGCTTATCAAAATCCCATAAAAGAAGAGCAGCAACAGGCTACCCAACTCATAAACAACCTTGCCAACACGAGTGTCAATAAAGCGTTTATTGAGCGTTTGGCTTTTGAACTATCCGATGTTTTTGAACCCACTAGAAAGGATATAGCATCGGCTGTTCGGAAATCATTACGATATGTGATTTCAGAAAATTCTACAGAAAAAAATGCTATTCAAAACTGGATCCAAGAATATTTAGAAAGAGTACAACCAAAATATAGTTCCCATTTATTTAGTCAATCAAAAAAATCGGCTTTATACGTCAAAGAAGTATTACCAACTTATGACACTTCCCCAGAAGATGTGGATGGCCGTTTGGTATTACGAAATAATTTTGATGCTATTTTCAAAAAGTATCCGAAAACTTTAATTTTTGGAGAAGATACCGGGGCCATTGGAGATGTCAACCAAGGTTTGGAAGGTTTACAAGAAAAATATGGCGAACTGAGAGTTGCCGATACCGGTATTCGTGAAGCGACTATTCTTGGTCAAGGAATAGGTATGGCCATGCGAGGCCTACGTCCTATTGCCGAAATCCAGTATTTGGATTATATCCTTTATGCTCTTCAGATAATGAGTGATGACCTTGCCACGTTGCACTACAGAACACATGGCAAGCAAAAAGCACCGCTTATTGTAAGAACAAGAGGACACAGACTGGAAGGTATCTGGCATTCAGGTTCACAATTGGGAGGCATACTTAATCTAATAAGGGGAATGCATGTTTTAGTACCTAGAAACATGACGAAAGCGGCAGGTTTTTATAATACACTTTTAGAGGGTGACGATCCTGCACTCATTGTAGAATGTCTAAACGGGTATCGATTAAAAGAAAAATTACCAAACAATTTAGGCGAATTTAAAACTCCTATTGGAGTGGTCGAAACTGTTAAAAACGGTAATGATATTACTTTAGTGTCCTACGGTTCTACTTTGCGAATTGTAAGACAAGCCGCTAATGAATTGTTGGAAGTTGGTATTGATGCAGAAGTCATTGACGCACAATCCTTATTACCTTTCGATTTAAATCATGATACCGTAAAAAGCGTTGCAAAAACCAATCGCCTTATGGTGATTGACGAAGATGTGCCTGGTGGAGCTTCGGCCTATCTTCTTAATGAAATATTGGAAAGACAAAATGCCTATCAATATTTAGATAGCCAACCTAAAACATTAACAGCACGTGCCCACCGACCAGCTTACGGAACTGATGGTGATTACTTTTCAAAACCTTCGGTAGAGGATGTTTTTGAAAACGTGTACGCTATGATGCATGAAGTCGACCCTAAAAAATATCCGAAATTTTAAAATTTTAATTATTTTTTGGTGAGGAAACACTATTTTTATCCAATAAATTATACATTATTTAATTCTTTTTAAATGAAAAACAAATATAACGATGTAGCACTTGCCGTTTTAAGAGTAGGTTTTTCTGTCATGATGTTAACACATGGCATTCCAAAATTCCAAATGCTTTTTGATAAGCCTTCTGGTTTCCCTGACCCATTAGGTATTGGGAGTATACCAACCCTTATTTTAGCAATCATAGGTGAAGTTGTTGCCCCAATACTTATTCTTATTGGTTTAAAAACTAGAATTGCCGCCATTCCTACCATCCTGACTATGGCTGGAGCCATTTTTGTGGTTCATGCTACGGATCCATTAGCTGTTAAGGAAAAAGCAATACTTTATATTATTGGATTTATTGCCATTGCTTTAATGGGACCAGGAAAATATTCTTTCGACAAAAAATAAGGCATTTATAATGAAAGCCGTTTCTGTTGTAACACTTAGAAAAGAACTTAAACACCGCTCCAATGAAGACTTATTGGAGCTTTGTTTACGGCTTTCCAAGTTCAAAAAAGAAAACAAGGAACTGCTTACTTATTTGCTGTTTGAAGCTCATGATGAATTAGGCTATATCGCATCGGTAAAAAAAGAAATCGACGAGCAATTTACAACCATCAATACCTCAAGCTATTTCTACGTCAAGAAAAGCGTGCGTAAAATCCTTAGAATGATTAAGAAATACGCTAAATATTCTTTGAAAAAAGAAACAGAGGTCGAGTTATTACTGCACTTTTGCAACGTACTTCTAAAGTTTGATCCTGAACTTTTTAAAAATGTTACGATCGGGAATATCTATGAACGACAGATCTTATTTATAAAAAAACTGGTAGCAACACTTCATGAAGATTTGCAATATGATTATCAGGTAGAATTAGAAAAACTGGAAGCAACCAGCACACCTTTAAAAGCAAGAGTTTACTTTTAAAATTACTTGAACAACTTACTCCAGTAAATATCAGGATTTAAAAAACAGTTTATTTTCCTGAAAATCAGATACTTGACACGCAGATAATACTTACCTAACAATCTTTACTACCAATTCTTTAAGCAAATCACCTTGTGAAATAGCATTGGAGCCAACACCTTTACTTTTTACATCAAATTCTCTAAGTGTAGCAATAACCGCACTTACTTTTTTCATTGGAAAATTACGAGCGGCATTAATAAATTCATTGACAAAATAAGGATTGATACCTAATGTCGAGGCTACGTTTCGGGGATTTTTATCGGCCAATCCATGGAATTGCAACAATTGGGAAAAGAAAGCAAACAATAAAGATACGGTAACCACCATGGGATTATCCTTTGGATTTTCGGCAAAATATTTAACAATTTGCTGAGCTTTTTTAACATCAAGATCACCAATAGCCTTGCGCAATTCAAAATTATTAAAATCCTTACTTATCCCTATATTTTCCTCAATATGCTCTGGAGTAATCTGAGTTCCTTTTGGTAAAACAATTTGAAGCTTATTCAATTCATTATTGATTTTACTCAAATCTGTTCCTAAAAACTCGACCAACATTTGTGCGGCCTTTGGTGCTATAGTATAGTTTTTTGATGCGAGCACACGTTTGATCCAATCGGGCACTTTATTTTCATAAAGCTTTTTGGATTCAAAAACTACACCTGCTTTATTTAAAGTTTTGTATAAAGTTTTTCGCTTATCGATGGTTTTGTATTTATAATTAAAAACCAAAATCGTTGAAGGCTGCGGCTGTTTGACATAATCTACCAATTTTTCAATGGTCCGGGATAAATCCTGGGCTTCTTTAACAATAATCACTTGATACTCGGACATCATCGGAAAACGTTTGGCATTGCCAACAATATCATCAATAGTAACATCACGACCATATAATACCATTTGGTCAAATCCACGACCTTCTTCCGGAAGCACGTTATCTTCAATATAATCTGAAATAATATCTATAAAATAAGCCTCCTCACCCATTAAAAAATAAACGGGCTTAAACTTTCTGTTCTTAATATCAATAATGATGTCTTTAACTTCGTCCAAAATTCTAAAATTGTGATATTGTTAAGTACCAAAGTTCACTTTTTACTCAAGGAATTTGGTATTTAAGTATTGAAGATTAACTTTGGGAGGTCTAAATTAGAAGTCTTGCAACCACTCAATTTCCCGAAGTTTTCGTTCCGTTTCAAAAATAGCGAAAATAAAGTATCTATTTTCGACACCATTCGTAAAAAATTTATCATTTTACAACCCGAAGAATGGGTTAGACAACATTGTGTACAGTACTTAATTGAAGTTAAGAAGTACCCACATTCGTTGATTAATGTTGAAAAAGAACTGACTATCAATAGTTTGAAAAAGCGCTATGACATTGTCATTTTTGACCCACAAGGCGACGTGCATTTGATAGTGGAATGTAAAGCACCATATATTGAAATTGACCAAAGTACTTTTGACCAAATTGCACGTTATAATTTGGCATTAAAAGCCACTTACTTGATGGTGACCAATGGCTTACAGCACTATTATTGCCAGATGGATTTTGAAGCAGAAAATTATGTGTTCTTACAAGATATTCCAGAATATGTGAGGGAGGTGAAGAAATGAAATTGAAGTTAAAATGGAATCCGATAATTATTGAGAGAAATTGAAAAATATAAACTTTTCTTTACTATTTCAAATTAAATTTATGCATTTGTGAATAAGGAAAAAATAGCCATCGTTATATTAAATTGGAATGGCAGGGATTTGTTGGAAAAATTTCTTCCGTCGGTCATTATGCATTCTGAAAATGCGGTAATTTATGTGGCCGACAATGCGTCAACCGATGATTCGGTGGCTTTTATAGCATCCAATTTTCCAACGGTAAAAATCATTCAGAATAAAGAAAATGGAGGTTACGCCAAAGGTTATAATGAAGCCTTAAAACAGGTTGATGAACCTATTTATTGCCTTTTAAATAGTGATGTTGAAGTGACTGAACATTGGCTCGATCCCATACAATCTGTTTTTGATGCGGAACCCAAAACCGCTATTATCCAACCAAAAATCTTGGACTATAACAACAAAAATTATTTTGAATATGCTGGTGCTGCGGGAGGTTTTATTGATAAATACGGATTTCCTTATTGCAGAGGACGAATTTTTAATACCATCGAAAAAGACAATGGCCAATATGATGATGTCATGGAAATTTTTTGGGCTTCGGGCGCATGTTTTTTTATCAGAAAATCTGTTTTTGAAAGCTTAAATGGCTTTGACGAATCGTTTTTTGCACACATGGAAGAAATTGATTTGTGCTGGCGGGCTTTTAATCGCGGACATATCGTTAAATATGTAGGTATATCAACGGTTTATCATGTTGGCGGCGCTACATTAAACGCAACAAATCCTAAAAAAACCTATCTCAACTTTAGAAATAGTTTATTCACTTTAACAAAAAATCTTCCGGGAAATATTTTCTTTTTAATATTTACAAGACTTTGCTTGGATGGAATTGCAGGCATAAAATTTTTAACCGAATTTAAACCCAAGCACACCATGGCCGTTGTCAAATCACATTTTGGTTTTTACGCACAATTGCAACCCATGCTAAAACAACGACAGCGGTTAAAAAAGATAGGAAATGATAGTTCTTCAGGACATAAATATTACAAAATCACGTCGATTGTGTGGCTTTATTTTGTTAAAAACCTTAGGAATTTTCATGATTTTTAGAAAGTGTTAATTTTTTTGTTAATCCGTCGAAATACTGGGGTTTTTTACATAATTTTGGGGCGTTAAATTTTTAATTATTTAATCACTACCATTATGAAAAAAATCATGTTATTAAGCGTGTTTTCTCTACTCGTTTTAAGTTCATGTGTATCTAAAAAAGAATACTCTGCACTTGAAGCAAAACAAAAAGAAACACAAGATTTATTAAACACCGCGACTGTTAAGTTAAATAGCTGTTTATCTGAAAGAGCTACGGCATTAGCTCGAGTTGAAGGTTTACAAGAGCAATTGGCCGATTTGCGTAAAACCAATCAGGATTTAATTGACACTAAAGGTAACCTTACAACCTTAACACAAAAAGGTGCAGAGAACCTTGAAAGATCTCTTGAGAGCCTTAAAGAAAAAGATTTAAAGATTTCTCGTTTGCAAGATGCCCTTACCAAAAAGGACAGTGTTACCTTGGCTATTGTAACAAGCTTGAAAAAAGATGTTGGTCTTAACGATCCAGACATCCAAATCAATGTTGAAAAAGGTGTAGTTTACATTTCAATAGCTGATAAATTATTGTTCCAAAGCGGAAGCTACAACGTAACTTCAAAAGCTAAAACCATCTTGGCTAAAGTTGCAACTGTTGTTAATGGAAAACCTGATTTTGAATGTATGGTAGAAGGACATACTGATAGCGTACCTTACAAAAAAGGTGGGGTAATCCAAGACAACTGGGATTTGAGTGTTAAACGTGCAACTTCAATTGTTAGAGTATTGGAAGAGCTTGGCGTTAACCCAAAACAATTAATTGCTTCTGGACGTAGCGAATATGTACCATTGGTACCAAATGATACTGCCGAAAACAGATCAATCAACAGACGTACACGTATTTTAGTACTTCCAAAAATTGACCAATTCTACGAAATGGTCGAAAATGAAATGAAAAGTATGATTGCTGAAGGAAAATAACTATTTGTCGGCTAAACATATATAAAAGGGCTGTCTTTTCTGAGACAGCCCTTTCTTTTTGGATTTATCCTGTTTTTATTAATGTTATTCGTTTTCAATATTTTTCAACAATTCTTCAGCTTTTTCGAAATCTGCCTCGGAAACATAAAGTTGTAATTCGCCCAAAATACCCGTATAAGAAGAATCTAATTTATTCATTTCAAAGTATTCAATGCCTTCGTTTTCTAGCATATTTTTGATTTCCATCATTTTTACTTGGGAGGTTCCTGAATATATTTTGATATCGCTCATAATCTCAATTTTTAAAATAGAAGGTTTATACTCTCTAAGATAAGAAAAAAAGTATCATCTATATGGATAAATGACTTAAAATTAGGAATTGGTCTCTACCTCTAAAAGTTTAAAAATAAAAGTTGTTGTAAAAAACACCGACATTACTGTGAAGTCTAAAAATAATTAATGCCACTACCGTTGTTAAAATTTCGATAGTGGCATCATTATTATTAATAGGAATGCATATGAGCACTTTCTTAAAAAAGTGCTCTAAAAACTAGTAGTTCAGAAGTGTTTTTAGAGCCTCTTCAAACTTACCTTTTGCCAAATACTGATCTTCCAATTGATTGATAAATGGAATTGGTGTTTCCATACTGGCCACACGTTTTACAGGCGCATCCAAGTACTCAAAACAGTTTTCCATGATCATAGCGCTCAAATCACTGGCTATACCACCAAACAATGAATCTTCTTGAAGAATAATCGCCCGACCTGTTTTTTTAACTGATTTATAAATGGCTTCGACATCCAACGGTTGCAAAGTTCTCAAATCGATCAAATCGGCAGAAATATCTTTATTCTTATCCAAAGTTTCTAAAGCCCAATGCACACCTGCGCCATAAGTAATGATACTTACAGAATCTCCTTCTCTTAAAAGTGCAGCTTCTCCAAAAGGAATTGTAAAATAATCGGTTGGTACTTCCTGACGGATACTTCTGTACAATGCTTTATGCTCAAAGTATAACACCGGATTTGGGTCATTAATGGCAGTTGCCAACAACCCTTTGGCATCATAAGGAAATGCAGGATAGACCACTTTTAAACCTGGTGTTTTTGTAAACCATGCTTCATTGGTTTGCGAATGGAAAGGTCCCGCTGCCACACCGGCACCACAAGGCATCCGGACCACAACATCGGCGTTTTGACCCCATCGGTAATGGGATTTTGCCAAATAATTGACTATCGGATTAAAGCCTGAGCTTACAAAATCGGCAAACTGCATCTCCACTACAGCTTTCATTCCAGCAATAGACAAGCCCATTCCTGTTTCAACAATAGCAGATTCACATATTGGTGTATTGCGCACACGCTTATTTCCAAACTCTTCTACAAAACCTTCTGTTATTTTAAAAACGCCTCCATATTCTGCAATATCCTGACCCATAATTACAAGATCCTTATGACGTCTCATACTCTGTCTTAGACCTTGTGAAATAGCATCTATAAATCGGATTTCTTCCTTATTTGAACTATGAGCAACATGCTGATAATCATACGGTTTATAAACATCATTTAGTTCAGTACGTTCATCTGGAACAATTTTGCCTTCAGCGCTTGCTATTTGTAAAGCTTCATCAATTTCAGCTTTAATTTCTTGATGGAATTCATCATCTTTGGCAGTGGTCAAAACACCTAATTTGAGCAAATAGTTTCGATAATTACTAATCGGATCTTTCACTTCCCAAGCCGCCATCAATTCATTAGGAACATATTTGGTACCACTAGCCTCTTCATGGCCACGCATCCTAAAGGTTTTAAATTCAATCAATATTGGTCTGGGACGCTTGCGCATACTTTCTGCAAGTTTTACGGTTTTTTCATAAACTTCAAGAATATTATTTCCATCCAAAATAAAAGAATCAATACCATAGCCCTTACCTCTATCAGCAAGATCCTTACAATAATACTGTTCTTTGGTTGGTGTCGATAAACCATAACCATTATTTTCGATACAGAAGATAACAGGCAATTGCCAAACTGAAGCCACGTTTAATGCCTCGTGAAAATCACCTTCACTCGTACCTCCCTCTCCTGTAAAAACAGCGGTAACCTCACCTTTATTTTTAAGATTACTGGCCAAGGCAATCCCATCGGCCACACCCAATTGCGGTCCCAAATGCGAAATCATCCCCACAATATGATAGTCTTGAGTTCCGAAATGAAACGACCGATCCCGTCCTTTGGTAAATCCATTTGCTTTTCCTTGCCATTGGCTAAACAATCTGCTCAATGGAATATCACGCGTTGTAAAAACACCAAGGTTTCGGTGCATCGGTAAAATATATTCATGGTTTTGTAAAGCCATCGTTACGCCTACCGAAATGGCTTCTTGACCAATACCCGAAAACCACTTTGACACTTTACCTTGTCGCAAGAGAATCAACATCTTCTCTTCAATCAATCGTGGCTTGAGCATGTTCTTATAAAGTTTCAAAAGGGTCCTATCATCAAGATTCTTTTTATCGTAATATATAGGGGTCTTAGCGGATGTTAACATAGATTTTAAATTTAAATTCCAAATGTAAATAAAATAAGAGAGATTGGCTCCAAACCACTAATTATTTAGCACAATAAACCAATTATTGATATCAGTATTTTCGTTACTTTTGCAAGAATGCCTGTTTAATCTAAATATTTTAAGAATGAATGCGATACCAAGTGTAAACCTTCAGGATTTTGTTTCTGGAGACCCAGTTAGAAAACAAAAATTTATAGACGAAATTGGAAAAGCATATGAAGATATTGGTTTCGTTGCCCTTAAAGGACATTTTTTAGACGACAAATTGGTAGATGACCTTTATGAGGAAGTTAAAAAATTCTTCGCGTTACCTTTAGAGATCAAACAAAAATATGAAAACCCAGCTATTGGAGGTCAACGCGGTTATGTATCCTTCGGAAAAGAAAGTGCCAAAGGTCAAAAGCAAGGTGATTTGAAAGAGTTTTGGCATTTTGGACAGTATGTTGAAGACGATCCTGTTAGAGCCAAAGAATATCCTGAAAACGTAACGGTTGATGAATTGCCAGAGTTTAATGCTGTTGGCAAACAGGCCTATATGATGCTCGAAAAAACAGCTAAGTATGTTTTAAGGGCTTTAGCCCTGCATTTAGGTTTGGAAGAAACTTATTTTGACAATTATATCCATAATGGAAATTCTATTTTAAGACCCATCCATTACCCGCCAATTCACGAAGAACCAAAAGAAGCCGTTAGAGCCGCAGCGCATGGCGACATCAATTTGATTACGCTTTTGATGGGTGCACAAGGCCGTGGATTGCAAGTCCAAAACCATAAAGGTGAATGGCTCGATGCCATTGCAAATCCTGATGAATTGATGATAAATGTTGGCGATATGTTGTCGCGCCATACCAACAATAAACTCAAATCGACCATCCATCGTGTGGTCAATCCACCTCGCGAATTATGGGGAACTTCGCGTTATTCCATTCCGTTTTTCATGCATCCTGTTAGCGAAATGAAACTGAATGTTCTGGAAAACTGTATTGATGACGACCATCCTAAACTTTACGAGGATATTACGGCTGGCGAATTTTTACACGAACGTTTATTAGAATTAGGATTGATTAAAAAATAGTACTCATTACACAGTTTCCAGCCAGCATCCAAGCAATTATTGAAAACTGATTTCTGAATACTTTATACGGAAGAAATGGACTTACAAGAACAACTCAAAAAGTTATTTCCAGAACATGTTCCCGAGGAAACCCCGGAAGTTGAAACCTCAAACATCTGGATGCAAGATGCGCCTATTATCTGCAAGTATGAAAAGCGAAAGGGAAAACCAACTACCATTTTGGAAGGTTATACCGGTGCCACCGAAGATTTTAAAATCCTTGCAAAAGAACTCAAAACCAAATTGAACGTTGGTGGAAGTTTTAAAGATGATAAAATTGTAATTCAAGGTGATTACAGAGATAAAATCATGGCCATCCTTAAACAAAAAGGATTTACAGTAAAACGCGTGGGTGGTTAATGGCTTCAAATACACTACATATCACCAATGGTAATGTTCTTACCGATTACCTGCAAGAGCTTCACTATGAAGGCCATTTTTTGACCTGGCAGGAAATGTTGTGCGAAGGTCCAACAACTGAAGAAATTGATAGCAAAGCGTTTTTTGAGCTCAGAAAAGACTTCCTATCAGAATTTTATGATATTGAAATTGATGCCGAAGAGTTTCACAAAGAACTGGACATTTTAAAC
>NZ_DATJCY010000281.1:0-3876 GCF_035577925.1 Gelidibacter sp.
AGTATGAACTGTATTGGACTGGATAAAACCGATTTTTCGATCAACACCTCAGATTATGGCTCTATGTTAGGCGCTTTTGGAAAGTAAATTCAACACATCAGTCGTTATCAAACAAAAAGGCGTTTCAACACATGAAACGCCTTTTTGTTTGATTGGCAATCAACTAATTACATCTAAAATAAATTCTCTAAATGAGCTGTAATAAATTTCTTATTGGTATAAATTGAGAATATTCCATATTTAGTATATCTTTAAGTACATTCAAAAACATACAACATGAAAATATTTGTAAGTTTCTTAATCGTCATATTCTCTTTTACTTCTACATTTTCGGATCCAATTACGGCAACTGTTGTTTTTGAAAATTTTACTCAAAAAACTTCCATTTCTGGTGTATTTTATATTTCTGAAACCAATCAGAATCTGCAAATCAATTCGTTGGATCAGTTCACTATTATACTTCCAAAAAAGGGAAAATACCAATTTCGGTTTTATTCTGAAGATGTAAATGCGATTACCTCTTATCCGGTTCGAATTACCGAACATAAAAATACAGTAATAATAAAATTGGAAGACAAAACAACAGCTTCTGAAGTTGTTACCATCCCAAATCGTTATTCGATAAAAGATATTTCAGGCTTTTCAGTAGAACAGATTGAAGAAGGCCTAATTAATGGCACCATTAATTTTATTGCTCATGGTTTGGTACCCGTCGATCCTGATGCTGCCACTGTTTTTAAAACAAATTATGGTGTAGGATTTATTAATGAAAACTGCGTAATCGATCCTATCTTGTTTAAAATAGCGATAAACACCAACAAAAAAATTGAGCTGTATTTAATTTCAAAATTTGGCAAGGATTGGAAAAACCAGCTTCCTGCAACACCTTTTGGGCTATAATTACGCTTTCAAATTATTGGCCCGTGTTGGAATTTGAACAACAATCCTGGTGCCTGTCGGATTATTCTGTGCATCATGCAAATCTTCAATATCCAATTTATAATCCGTAGTAAATCGTTCGGAAAAATTAGACAATCGCGCTTTTGTAATCGCTAAACCTACCGATTTCCTTTTGAGAACCCTACCATGATTAATTTCTTCTGAAGCCTTTCTGCCAATGCCATTATCAGTAATCGAAATATTAATAAAATCCCGATCTGTCTTATATACTCTCAATTCAATTTGCTTGTTTTCTTTTTTGGAAGAAAGTCCGTGCCATAAGGCATTTTCGAGGAACGGCTGCAAAATTAGCGAGGGCACTTTAATAGTTGAAATATCGAGGTTGGGCTCAACATGGATAGTAAAATCTATATCATTAGAAAACCGTATGTTTTCAATATTCATGTACAACTGCATGGTTTCTAATTCTTCTTCCAAAGAAATCTCTTTTTCAGTGGAAGCAATCAGTATTTTACGGATAAATTTTGAGAATTTATTCAAATAATAGACCGCATTTTCCTTTTCATTATTGATGATATAAAGCTTAATAGAGTTTAAAGAATTAAAGATAAAGTGCGGATTCATCTGGCTTCTCAACATATCTTGCTCCAAGGTCAAAATCTTTTTTTCGTGGCGTAATTGCCTATTTCTACTCATTGCGATTAGGATGACCGCTATAATTGCAAGCGCAAAAAGTGCCGACCAAAATATCACCTGATTGCGCTGCAATTTTGATTTTACCAATTCATTTTCATTGGCAAGCTGAATAATTTCATTGTTTTTCGCCTCATTTTCATATTGAATGATAATATCGCTCACATATTGCATATTCCGATCGGTGAAAATTGTTTTTTCAAGTTGCGATGCCTGCTCAAAATGATATAACGATTTTTCGTAATTTTTGTTTTTCTTATATAATTCCGAAAGGTGCTTATGGGCATCAACCGAAGAGGTTTTAAATCCATAAACCTCAGAAATTTCCAATCCCTTTTTAAGATTGATTTCCGATTGATGGTCCAAATCCAACTTATTCTGGACCCATCCCAAATTTATATAAGCGTAAGCCAAATAATATTGGTCACCAAGTTCAAGGGCCTTTTCCAAACCCTGCTCTATAATTTCTAAGGCTTCAATATACCTTTCCTGTTTGATGTACACTTGACCAATACTGTTGTAACAAATGACACGTCCTACTTCCGAATTGATTTGCTCATTATATTGCAACGAACGTTTAAAATTTGTTAATGCCAAATCCAAAAGCCCTTTGGCTTCATCAGCAAATCCAAGATTATGGTAATTGATGGCAAGTCCTAATTTATTCCCTGATTGTTCTTCGATGATCAACGACTTTTCAAATTGCTCAATTGCCAAATCATATTGCCTTAAGGTGAGATAAATATTTCCCATACTGTTTTGGGAAACAGCAATACTTAACATCAGTTCATGCGACGGATTTTTAACAGATTTTGCGATATCCAAAGCCTTTTTATGATAATCCAAAGCTGGTTTTATAAAGTCCATGCGTCTATAAACCACCCCTATCATATTCAAACTGATTACATTTAGCTCAATATTACCAATATCTTCCGCAAGTTTTTCAGCATTTTTATGGATTTTTAGAGCGGCATCATACAAAGATTTATTTCGATATAATTCGCCCAACTTGTTCATGCTATAAATCTCCACTTCTATTGCTTTTGCTTCCGATGATTTATGCAACAATTCTTTTAGGACGATACTATCGTTTCTAAACTTTGAGAACATCGAATCCATTTCTGAGTATTGCTTAGGCCAAGAATTGCCCATTTTTTGAAGGACACTTTCAAGGTTATCTCCTGTTTTATTTTGAGCTTCAAGAGAAATATGTGCACTAAGAAGCAGCATCCCCAAAAGAAGATACCTTAAAGACACCGGAAAAAGCCTTGTGCGTCTGTTAAAAAGCATTTGGAAATAAGATTACAATTTTTCTAAGAAGTCAGATTTTCGTTGTCTTGCCACCGGAATACGATCGTTTGACTCCATAACAACATAACCCTCGTTTTTAATAAATTCTTTAATTTTTTTTAGATTGATAATGTACGAATTATGAATCCTAAAAAACTGGTTCTCAGGAAGAATACTACTCATTTCTTTCAGTTTTTTAGTAATTACGATTTTCGGCTCATTCTCGAGTATAATGGTACTATAATTCCCATCCGATTCTACATACAAAATATCATCGGCTTCCAAAAAAATAAGTTTACCATCGGTATTGATCGTGATTTTCTTTTGCTGAAATTTAGAATTGAAATTTAGAAGTACTTCCTCAATTTTAGTGGAATTAAATAATTTTGAGTTATATTTTTTGACCTTTTTAATGGTTTCTTCCAAATCATCGGAATCAATAGGCTTTAACAAATAGTCTATAGCCTCATGTTTGAGTGCTTTTATCGCAAACTCATTATAGGCTGTGGTAATCACTACTGCAAAATCCTTGTTCATGAGTTTTTCCAAAAACTGAAAACCATCCATAGTTGGCATTTGAATATCAAGAAACAAACAATCCAATTCGTTATTATCCAAATAGACGATGGCCTCTTCCGGATTAGAAAAAGATTTGATCACCTCAATCTCATTACTGAAATTTGAAAGTTCCCAGATTAGACTTTGGATAGCCTTTGGCTCATCATCAACAATTACTGCTTTTATCATGTTTTAAATATAATACTATTCTGCCTTAAAAGTATCTAAAAATGTATGGTTAGCATCATTTATTGTATATCATGTATTAATCGTAAACAATATACCGTTCTGGCACTTTTATGAGGTTGCTAGATAACTATAAATTACATTTAAAACTTATGAAAATGGCAATTTTTTTACCATTAAGTTATAGTTTAATAAAAAATTAAAAATTTGAAGCCAGTCAAAAACCCGTTTACGGGACAAAATCTTCCA
>NZ_DATJCY010000282.1:0-11409 GCF_035577925.1 Gelidibacter sp.
AGCTTTAAACTCATCTTTAGAAATTTCGATTTTAGAGGGATCGGTAGAAACAGAAAATTTATAAACGCTTGGTTGGCCAATTTCTTTGTTGTAAATGTTAATGTTATCTTTATTAATAACAACTTCATTATAGCTTTTTGATTTTCCATCCCTTGAAATTATAGACACTCCCATAATACCTTTTAATCCAGAAAAATCAAATTGTTTTAATGTATGTCCATGCCCACAGAAAGCTGCTACTGTTGGGTGTTTTTGAAAAACTGAAAGTACGTCTTTATAATTACTTACACTATTGTCCAAAGGATAATGCGAAAAGCTTATCACCTTTTTATTAGTGTTTTTGAGACTGTCATTCAGGGTCTGGTCCAGCAAAAGAATGTCCTCATACTTTACAAAGCCATCGCCCATTTTCATATACGGACCACACGGAAAGCCTACAAATAAATAATCACCTTTTGAAAATACAAACCGATCTTCTCCCCACAGTTTTTTATAGGTCATTCCAGCACTTTTGCTCCACGTCGTCTCGTGATTTCCCGAAACTATATAATATGGAATTTCTAATCGGGATAAGATAAGGTGCACTTGCTCTAACTCGTCGTCATTCCCCAAATTTGTTAAATCGCCAGTAATGACAACAAATTCATTGGATGACTGATTGATTTCCTTAACAATATCCTGAAGTAAAAAATCATTGTCATTTCCTACCGAAACATGCAGATCAGTAAGATGTACAAATTTTATGGTGTCATTAGCTTGATGATTCTGCGCAAAGCCAGAAATAATAATAAAAAAAATAAGAGCAATCGTATAGTAGTGTTTCATAAGTATTTTTTTTGGTCAATATGGTTTAACAAAAAGAGCATAAATATTGCGTACTTGTGCATTATTGAAATCTCATTATGGTTGAATAATGCAAGATAGGTGCAATTATTTTTCGATTATAATATTCTAACACCCGATTTTCGATACTCCTTCAATCGATCATCTTTTGGATCCAATTCGGTAACGATGGTATCCAATTCACTGAGTTCGCAAACACCATGAGGCATTTTGGTATTTAATTTATTGGACGTAAACATGGAAACTACTTTGTCTGAAGATTCTATCATTGCTTTTTTTACAATAGAAACTTCATAGCCTATTTCGGTCAGACCTTGCTTTACATTTATACTACTAGCACCAATAAAGCAGATGTCGGCCCTAATTTTGGATAATACCTGTATCACGTCGATGCCAATAGTTACCATTGCGGTTTTCTGCATTTTTCCGCCTATTAATATAAGTTCAATATTTGGAAGCTGAGAGAGTTGCATGGCTATGGATAAGCTATAAGTATAAATGGTAAGTTTTAAATCTTTTGGAATTAATTTAGCAAAAACTAGATTAGTCGTACCACCACTCATTATAATAACCTGTCCATCAACCAATAATGACAATGCTTTTTTGACAATTCTTTCCTTTTTTTCTTCGGAGGTAATATGGATGTTAAAGGTTTCGTTAATTTTTTCTTCAAACAATATGGCTCCGCCATAAACTTTTTTAAGGAATTTCTTACGATCCAATTCACTTAAATCCCTTCTTACTGTATCTTCAGACAAATTGAGGTCCAAGGCCAAGCTACTTGTGAGTACCTTTTCGTCGGTACGGAGTTTTTCCATTATGTAGCTATGTCTTTGAGCTTTGAGCATAGTTTGAAAATTAGTTATGCTCACAAATGTATAAAATTATAAATTATAAAACCTTTAATCACCATCAAATTTGCGATAGTTTGCGTTTTTCAACATTTTATGCATTTTTTTTTTAGAAAAACGCATTTATACGCAATAATTAAATATATTTGTTAATAAATGTTAATTAATCAAATAAAGACCAAAGAATTATGAAGAAATTTCTCCTTATTTCATTACTGTTTTTTATGATTCAGGCAACTTTTGGACAATCCAAAATATTGACTGGAACAGTGAAAAACAAAGCTGACGGCATTCCCATTCCTGGGGTTAACGTGCTTGTCAAAGGAACTACAGTTGGTGGTTCAACTGATTTTGACGGAAATTATAGCATTGCTGTAACCTTAGGCGAAACTTTAGTTTTCAGTTATATGGGATATGATACCCAAGAAATAAAGTATGAAGGACAGCAAACTTTAAATGTTGATCTTACAGAGGCCTCCTCACTATTGGATGAAGTTGTGATTGTAGGGTTTTCATCCCAGAAAAAAATAAATCTTACTGGTGCTGTTGCAAAAGTAGATGTGGATCGTGCTCTTGGTAGCAAGCCCATTACCGATATCAGCAAAGGTCTGCAAGGTACAACACCTGGTTTGAACGTCACTTTTAATTCTGGAAACATTGGAAAGTCTTCCAATATTAATATTAGAGGTGCCGGAACTATTATAAATGGTGTGACTTCTGGATCTCCTTTAGTTTTAGTGGATGGCGTGCCGTCAGATATGTCACTAATCAATCCTGAAGATGTCGCCGCTATATCTGTACTTAAGGATGCCGCTTCAGCTTCCATTTATGGTGCGCGTGCAGCTTTTGGTGTGGTGTTAATTACTACCAAAAGTGGCAAAGGAGCAGAAGGGAAAGTTAGATTTTCATATAGCAGCAGCTATGGATGGAGCAATCCAATCTCACTGGTAAAATTTAATGACCCAACTGTTGAACTTCCAGCTATGATCGAAGCACAGGCACGTGCTGGGAACGCCAATGCTGAATCGTTTGGGATGGAATACAAAACTTTGCTTCCAGGTATCATCAACTGGAAACAGAAATATGCAGCAACAAGAAGTAGCAACGATAAAAATATGATCTTAGGAGAAGATTTTGAGGTCATTAATGGTAAAAATTATTTTTATCGAGTTTGGGATCCACATAAAGAAATGTTGAAAAAAAACGCGGTACAATCATTTCACAATCTATCAGCACAAGGCTCTCTCGGTGAGAAAAGCTCGTTTATTGTTTCACTTGGTATTTCCAACCAGGATGGTGTTATGCAGATCAACACCGAATCAAATCAAAGAATAAACTTGAACATGGGCATGAGTACTCAGCTTGCCAATTGGCTTTCTGCCGACTTTAAGGTGTTGTCGTCGTTTCAAGAATACAAAGCGCCATTCAACTATTATAACAGCGGATTGGATACTGCCGGAAATGGTTATTTTGGATATTATATGCGTTGGGGTTCTTTTTTCCCATATGGCACTTATAATGGTGTGGGCTTCCGTCATGCGGCGGGCTATATGGATAATGCCTCGATGAATAAAAGGATGGAAAATGATATGCGTTTGAGTACTAAACTTACAGCTCAAATTACAGATAACTTTAATATTATTGGTGAATATAGCATCAATAACAATTATCTGAGCTATAAAATGAACGGTGGACAAATTCCGTTGTGGGATTGGTGGACAGGAGCTCAAGATTTAGTTTCAGGAACACCAACAATGATGGAAAAAGGCAATGATTTTGTAGCGCAGGCCAAATCTTCTGCCGTAACCAATGTTGCCAATATTTATGCTAATTATACCAAAACGCTTAATGACGTTCACAATTTCCATGTTTTGGGCGGTTTAAATACGGAATGGCAATCTTTTGAGCGCACTTATGCCAGAAGAAATACACTTTTGGATAAAAACAAACCAGAATTTAACCTAGCCATCGGTGATCAGTTTACGTCTCCGCTAAGTTCAAACGCTATCTTGAATCCTGGGTTGTCAGATTATGCCATTGCGGGAGTTTTTGCTCGTGTCAATTATGATTATAACGGCATCTATTTATTGGAATTGAACGCGCGATATGATGGTTCCTCAAAATTTCCTACCAATGAACAATGGGGATTCTTTCCATCAGCGTCTTTTGGTTATAGAATTTCAAATGAAAAATTCATGGAAAGTACACGCCACTGGTTAAACGATTTAAAACTACGGGCTTCAATCGGTTCAATAGGTAATCAAAACATTGCAAACAATGCCTTCTTACCAATCATGTCACGTTCTAATCCGTGGTGGTTGGGCAGCGGTATAGCTGTGCCTCCATCGGTGTCCTTGCCTACTAATGTCGATCCATATTTAACTTGGGAAGAGGTGACCACACAAGATGTTGGATTGGACTTAAGAGTGTTTAATATGTTGGGCCTAACATTTGATTACTACCAACGTGACACCAAAGGTATGTTATCTCCAGGAAAAACGCTTCCAGGATCTTTCGGGCAATCTGCAGCCAATACCAATTCAGGAAACCTTAGAACAAGAGGTTGGGAATTGGGAATTAATTTCAATAAAAATATTTCAAATGACATAGCTGTTTATGCCGACTTGACACTTTCTGATTACACCACAGAAGTTACCGAATGGAACAATACCTCAAAATTATTAGGCTCTTATTACGCTGGCCAGAAGATAGGTGAAATCTGGGGCTTGACTACCGATAGATTGATCCAATCATCAGACGTTGTTGATGCTACAGGACTGGTTGTCAATGGTGTTGACTATTCAGGTATCCGTACAGGTGCTTTTAAATATGGCCCAGGTGATGTGATGTATAAAGATTTGGATGGTGATAAAAAGATATCGAGAGGTAAAGGAACTGCAGAAGATCCAGGAGATTTGAGCGTCATTGGAAATACTACACCACGCTACCAATATGGAATGCGACTTGGTGGTAAGTTTTATGGGTTTGATGTAGATGCTTTTTTCCAAGGTGTTGGCGAACGTCAATATTGGGCGTCTTCGGATCTGGTGTTGCCTTTCTACAACAGAACAGACGCCATGTACGAACACATGAACGATTATTGGACACCTGAAAACACTAATGCATATTATCCTAATCCGTATCCAAATCATGCAGGTAATGCTTTTGGGGCTTATGCACCAGGATCAAATAACTTTGTGGCACAATCACGATATTTGCTTAACATGTCTTACTTAAGACTAAAAAGTTTGACCGTTGGTTATACCCTTCCACAAAGTCTTACTCAAAAAATGGGCATTGATAAATTAAGACCTTATATCTCTGGTTTGAATTTAGTGACCTTCAAAAATGGCAAATTACCGGTAGATCCAGAAATCAATGATACCGAAGCGGCTTGGGGTAGAACTTTCCCTTTCTCTAAAACATGGTCTCTTGGAGTTCAAATTGCATTTTAAAAACTAATTTTAAAAAATTTAAAAAATGAAAAAATTAATTATAAATTCTAAGTTAAAACTAGCGGTCCTTGCCCTGGCAATGGCAGGAGTGACTTTTAACTGCTCGGATTATTTGGACACGCCACCAAAGGATATCTTTACAGATGACAACTTTTGGACTTCAGAAAATAACGTTAGAACATTTTCATGGTTAAATTATGATACCTTTTTCGGATACGGAAATGGTTCAGGGACAACGGCCGATTTTTATTTTCACAATGCGTCCAATATTGATGATAATTTGGCGATGAATACATTCGTTAACTTCAATACGACTGCAAATGCAACCAATGCGAACTGGAACAATTATTATTCCTTAATACGCCGGAGCAACTTGATGTTAGAGCGCGTTCCTAATGTGGCGATGGATGCAGTAAAGAAAAACCACTACTTAGGTGTAGCTAAATTTTTCAGGGCCTTCACTTATTTCAGATTGGTACAAGAATTTGGGGATGTGCCATATACAGATAGGTATCTCAGCCAAAATGATCCTGATGTTTATAAACCTGCTTTGAGTAGAGCTGAAGTTATTGACAACGTTATCAAAGATTTGGATGAAGCTGTTTTATTACTTTTGGATGTGGACGATAAAAATGGAACTGTCAATAAATATACAGCCTATGCCCTATTGAGTAGAGTTGCACTTTATGAAGGTACATATAGAAAATATAATGCTTCCCAGAATTCTGAAACTTATCTTCAAAAAGCAAAAGATGCTTCTTTAGCGGTGATGAACAATCAAAGCTATGCTCTAAACCCTGACTGGAAATCGCTATATAATTCAGTTGAACTTTTAGGGAATTCTGAAGTGATTTTGGCAAAAAGATACATCAGTGGTATGTTGGCAAACTCTATTCAAGCCTACACAAATACATCGACTGTTCAAAATGGATTGACAAAGTTTGCAGCTGAAAGCTATGTTACCGTCAATGGCCTGCCAATTAAACAAGTAGGCGGAAACACCCAATATGAAGGCGATGACAATATCACTAAAACATTTGCCAATAGAGATCCTCGTTTTTCAAAAGCTTTTGGAACAACTGATTATGCCTATTCAGATAAACCTTGGAATGGATTAACTTCAATTACGGGTTATGTCTTTCAATTGTATAATAATCCTGCCACTTCAGGATCTGAAGTGACTACCATTGCACAAAACCATATTGATGCACCAATTTTTACATTGAGCGAAGTCTATTTAAACTATGCAGAAGCCAGTGCCGAATTGGGATCAATCACCAATGCAGATTTGGATATGTCTATCAATAAAGTCCGTCAACGTGCAGGAATTGCCGTTTTAACAACCGATGGAACCAATGCCATGGTTGGCGGTGTACAAATTAATGATCCACAAAGAGTATCTG
This sequence comes from Gelidibacter sp., assembly GCF_035577925.1. Lineage (GTDB taxonomy): Bacteria > Bacteroidota > Bacteroidia > Flavobacteriales > Flavobacteriaceae > Gelidibacter. Next base: position 6,553 of record NZ_DATJCY010000282.1, read on the forward strand.
CATTAGAGCAGCTTACAGGAATTGTCAATCCAATTATCTGGGAGATCCGTCGTGAGCGCCGTGTAGAGTTTATGAGCTGGACCGCTATGCGTAAAGTAGATATTTTACGTTGGAAAAAAGGTGATTATTTAGATACTACCAGTAATCCAGACGTAGTTTTGGGCGCTAGAATCCCATCATTGATAGGGACAGATTCTAAAACAAAGGTCAACGCCGAAGGCTATGTTATTCCTTATGCAGCTGGTGTTACAAGAGAATTTGTATCACCAAAAAATTACCTAACAGCTATTCCTACAAACGATATTAGTTTGTACGAAGCAGAAGGAGTTCAATTAAAACAGAATCCTGGTTGGTAATAAAACTTTGAATATTGTTATTAATGATAAGCTCCAGATGGTATAAATCTGGAGCTTATTTTTTTAAGTAAATTGATTTCTACTTTTATTTTGAAAATAAAACTCCATAATCTTACTTAACTCAATTGTACTTAGAGCCTATTCAAAAATTATTGTTTAAATTTTTATAGTTATTCTTGGAGAGATAATAGTTTTAGATAATGCAAATTTAGCGGCCTAAACAAAGTCATCAAAGGTTAAAAGATGCTACAAAGAGCATAAAAAGACAGCTAAGAAATATAAATACATGCAAAGTAATTATTCCGTTAAAATTTAAACAGGATCCTAGTAAAAAAACAAAACCTATACTGGATAAATGGCGGTGGTATCACCTCAAAATTTGTTTTAAGAAAGCCATCAAATTGTTAAGGCTGACTATAAAGCAATAAGCTCCAGATGGTTTAAGTCTGGAGCTTATTAATTATAATGAAATTGTTTTCGATATAAAGTTTCAAAAACGACTTGCTTCTACACTATCTATAATAATTATTCTTGTTTATTTCATAAAACTAATTGAAGAATTCACTGGAAAAGATTTAGAAATAGAAGCTGGTAAACTACCTTTTGGCTCTGCTTCACCAAAAATAATATCAGCAGAAATCTTATTGGCAACATCAGAGTTTTCATAAGAAATAAGAATACTTTCCACAGCCTCCAAATTGGTTTCCTTTAAGCTGTACTGACTTGCAAAAACCGCTAGAATGGTTTTGTTGTTTTGTGAAATGTTTTCTATCATCTTCTTATCTGCATTGGACACTGCATTTGTAAGTCGTGCGTTTTGACGATGGTATCCAATAATCACCCGATCGTATTTTTTGAGTTCTTCCAATAGTTTTTGATTGGAAAGATGCGAGAGATCGGTTACATTTCCATTCTCTTTTAAGGCTTTCAAAAAGTTGTCTGCAGAACCATTGCCTAATTTTAAAAACGCGATATTTTCCTTTTTGTCATTGGAAAGTGGCATCATCTCGTTTTCATTTTTGATTAAAGTAATGGCGCTTGCAATGGCTTCCTCATACAATTCGGCATTCACTTTTTTGTTTAAATTTTCCCAAAGACCATCGGTTACAATAGGTGAATAATCATTTAAACCTACATCAAATTTGGCCGAGAGGATTTTCTTTACCGAATGTGATAAACGCTCTTCTGTAATCTCATTATTGTTATAAGCTTCAACAATTTTCAAAATACCTTTTGGTGCATTTTCTGTAAAAAGAAGCACATCATTGCCTGCCTTAAATGCTGCTAAATCAATATCGCCAGGTTGTTTGTAATTTGCCGCGCCTTTCATGTTTAAGGCATCAGTAAAAATAAGGTTTTCAAATTCTAGTTTTTCCTTTAACAATGTTGTTATAATAGCATAGGATAATGATGATGGCAAATTATCTTGGCTTTCTAAACTTGGCACGTTTAAATGAGCAACCATGACGCCTGCAATATTTTTTCGGATGAGTTTTTTGTAAGGATAAAGTTCAACCGAATCCATTCGTGCTTCGTTAAATGAAACAGTTGGAAGTGTTTTATGCGAATCGGTATGTGTGTCGCCATGTCCAGGGAAATGTTTTGCACAAGCTAAAGTACCAGTACTTTGCATACCTTCTGTAAAGGCGATCGCTTTTTCGGTGACATTAAATTTGTCCTCACCAAAAGAGCGCACTCCAATCACTGGGTTTGCAGAATTTGTATTGATATCTACAGCAGGGGCAAAATTAATATGAATGCCGATGCGATGGCAATCCTCGCCAATCTGCCTTCCAATTTTATTGATAATATGATTGTCTTTAATGGCGCCAAGTGTCATATTGAAAGGATATCTTGCTGTACTGTCCAAACGCATGTTTAACCCCCATTCACCATCAAATCCAATAAGTAATGGCACTTTTGATTTTGACTGGAAATGATTGGTCATGTTTGCTTGTCGTACTGGTCCACCTTGAAAAAATATAAGTCCACCAATATGATGATCAGTAATTAATTTTTCAATGGTATCGGTGTGAGCATCCGTTCGGTTGGAATATGTGGCAACCATGAACAATTGTCCAACTTTTTCTTTTAATGACATGGTGTTATAAATACTGTCCACCCAAATGGCGCGATGATCAATATGTATAGCTTCTACACGATTTTCATCAATAATCTCTGCATGTTTGTTAGTGGCTTTACCACAAGAAGTCAATATAAAAGCTGATGTCACAGCAGTTATTAAAATATGTTTCATTTTTTTTTTAGGATTTATTCAAATTATAAGTGTCTATCGCATTTCGAACGCTTTTATGTTCTATCAGTAATTTTTCAGCCAATTGCTCATCGATGTGCAATTCATTCATGATCATTTGGACTGCTCTTGTAACGAGCTTTTTGTTGGAAAGTTGCATATCGACCATTTTGTTGCCACGTACTCTTCCAAGTTTTATCATTACCGTAGTCGAAATCATATTTAAGGCCAGCTTTTGAGCAGTTCCTGCTTTCATTCTGGTGCTTCCTGTTACAAACTCAGGGCCTACAATTAATTCTACGGGAAAATCAACTTCCAAGGCTAATGGCGAGTTTTTATTGCAAGTAATACAACCAGTAGTAATTCCATTTATTTTTGCTTCTTTGACAGCACCTATCACATAAGGTGTAGTTCCAGATGCAGCAATCCCAATAAGGACATCATTTTTATTGATGTTGAATTTTTGCAAATCTTTCCATCCCATCTCGTAATTGTCCTCGGCATTTTCAACAGCTTTTCGCAAAGCAATGTCGCCTCCGGCAATTAGGGCAATTACAAGATCGTGTGGCACACCATAGGTTGGTGGACATTCAGAAGCATCTAAAATACCCAAACGCCCACTGGTTCCGGCTCCAATGTAAAACAGACGTCCGCCATCTTTCATTTTGTCATAGATCGCATCTACCAATTTTTTAATGGATGGAATGGCTTTTTCGAGGATCATTGGAACCGTTTTATCTTCCCGGTTAATATTTGAGAGCAACTCAAAGGTGTCCATATTTTCCAAATTATTATAGATTGATGATTGCTCGGTAGTGAGTTTATTTTCCATAAAACAACGTGGTTTAGCTTCTTTTTTTGTGTTTGCTTTAAAGTATACGTTTGATTATTAAACCGTTGGGGTAGCTTTCTTTTTTGCTAATAATAGGCAAATGACCGTAAGCAATGCATTGACAAAAATATTCATGAATCCGAAGTCAAAATTATACCAAGCAATAAAAAAGTCGTTCAAAAAATAGGTGATTATGGGCATTATCACACATATATACGGCACAGCATTGTCATGAACCTTAATTTTAGTAAAAATACCCAATATGTATAGGCCCAATAAAGGTCCATAAGTATATCCAGCAACCTTGAAAATGGTTGAAATAACATCGCCTTTACTTTGCGAAAAAGCCATGATGATTACAAAAACCAATGCAGAAACTCCAAATAACGTACGGTTTTTTAATTGCAATCTTTGTTTTGCATTTTTGGATTGAATATTTAAAAAATCATGCGTAAATGAAGTAGTCAGTGCAGTTATGCCCGAGTCGGCACTTGAAAACGATGCTGCGGTAATTCCTAAAATAAAACTAACACCAGCAATAATACCAAAATGGTTTAAGGACAGCATCGGGAATAGATTATCGGTATCTAGGAACTTTCCGTTTTCAAATGCTAAAGGAATTCCAGTTTTTTCGGCATATAAATAAAGCATGACGCCTAGGCCCAAAAATAAAAACTGTGCGATTGCCAAAAAGATACTAAATGTCAAAATATTTTTCTGAGCTTCTTTTTTATTCTTACAAGTCAGTGTTTTTTGCATCATATTTTGATCCAGTCCGACCATGGCAACAGCAATTAACATCCCAGAAATAAACTGTTTGAAAAAATTATTTCCGGAGTGAAAATCCCAATCAAAAATTTTAAAATATTCATGATCCGTAATTGAAGTAACAGTTTGTGCCAAAGTTAGATTCAACGAATTCTTGACAACAATTATGGTGATCACTACTGCGGATAGTAAGAAAAAAGTTTGTAATGAATCGGTCCAAACAATAGTTTTAATCCCAGATTTATTAGTATACAGCCAGATGAGGATCAAAATAAAAATAACCGTTACAAAAAACGGAATCCCAAAGGCATCGAAAACGGCATATTGCAGGATTTTAGCAGCAAGCATCAATCGTAAAGCGGCTCCAAAAGACTGTGAAATCAGAAAAAATAAAGATCCAGTTTTATAGGTTTTAATACCAAAACGCCCTTCTAAATAGGTGTATATCGAAACTAATTTTAAATCATAATAGATAGGAACCAAAACATAGGTAATAAAAACATAGCCCATTATATTACCAAAAACAAACTGAAGATAGTAAAAGTAACTATTGCCCACCATCCCGGGAATAGACACAAAGTCACTCCGGACATAACGGCGCCTATCATCCCAAAAGCCACAATCTGCCATGGTGATTTACGATCGCC
>NZ_DATJCY010000283.1:0-23811 GCF_035577925.1 Gelidibacter sp.
AAAGCACTTAAAGCCGTTGGTAAAGCAGGTGAAAAGTGGAATTACAGTACCGGGGAAACCGATTTGGTAGGCATTCTTATCCAAAAGGCGACTGGAAAAAGTTTGGCAGAATATCTTTCCGAAAAAGTTTGGAAACCTTTAGGGATGCAACAATGTGGGTATTGGATAACCGATGAATGTAGCGGAATGAATATTGGTGGAAGTGGATTTTCTGCTAGTTTAAGGGATTTTGCGCGTTTGGGCACTTTAATGCTCAATGAAGGAAAAATTGGAAATGAAAGTATTTTTGCTGATGAATATTTAAAAAATGCAACTTCACTGTTGTACCAAATCAACGATCAAGGCGGTGGTTATGGCTATTTGTGGTGGCATAATCCGGATGGAAGTTATGCCGCTCGTGGTATTTTTGGACAATTGCTTTACATTCATCCTGCTGAGAATTTGATTATAGCGCAAATGGCGGCTTGGCCTCAAGCAGGTTCAAAGGAGCTATCACAAACACAACAGGCTTTTATTCAAGCCGTACGAGATGGTTTGGTAGATTAATTAGAAATTTAAATGAAATAAAAAATCCTGATTTCTTACGAAATCAGGATTTTTTGTGTTTGATATTCCTGCTTTTGCAGGAATTTGTTTATTCTTCGATCAACACCCAGTCACCTTTCAACAATAAAGGTTCTGCTTGTTTGTATTTCATGGATTTGTTTTCACCGCTCAACACATGTTTGATGGTCACTTTATCATTACGGCCAATTTTTGGTTTGTCGCGTACAATAGTTTCGACCACTTCTTGGCGTTGTGTGTTTCCAGCAGCTCGGCTTTGTGCAGAACGTTCGTCCAAATTAGGGATTTCCTCCTTATTGGTTTCTAATTTTTCTTTAGAACGTACTTGTCTCGCTTCTTGTATGGCATCGGTGGTTTCTGATGGCAACTCGCCTTTAAACAAAAATGAAATTACATCTTTGTTAACTTGGTCAATCATCACCTTAAACAATTCAAATGCTTCAAACTTATAAATTAGTAAAGGGTCTTTTTGCTCATGGACTGCCAACTGGACCGATTGTTTCAATTCGTCCATTTTTCGTAAATGCGTTTTCCAAGCGTCATCCACGATGGCCAAGGTAATGTTTTTTTCAAAGTCGTTGATGAGTTGTTTCCCATTGGTTTCGTAAGCTTTTTCAAGATCGGTAACTACTTGTAAGCTTTTTACGCCATCGGTAAAAGGTACCACGATACGTTTGAATTTATCGCGCTGTGTTTCGTAAACGTTTTTGATAACCGGAAAAGCCAACTCTGCATTGCGCTGCATCTTTTCTTTATAATGTGCAAAAGCCGCTTTGTATATTTTGCCGGTAATTTCTTGATCTGACATTTTATTAAATTCAGCTTCTGTAATCGGCGAACTCATTGAAAAATAGCGGATCAATTCGTATTCAAAGTTTTTAAAGTCGTTGGATGCTTTGTTGTTTTGCGTAATAATTTCTGAAGTATCATAAATCATATTGGCAATATCCACACGCAAACGTTCGCCATGTAAAGCATTATGACGGCGTTTGTAAATTACTTCACGTTGTGCGTTCATGACATCATCATATTCCAACAAACGTTTACGTACGCCAAAGTTGTTTTCTTCAACTTTTTTCTGTGCGCGTTCAATGGATTTTGAAATCATGGAATGCTGAATGACCTCACCTTCTTTTAAGCCCATTCGATCCATCATTTTTGCAATACGCTCACTACCAAACAATCGCATTAAATTATCTTCTAAGGAAACGTAAAACTGCGAACTTCCTGGATCTCCTTGACGTCCGGCACGACCACGCAACTGTCTGTCCACACGACGCGAATCATGGCGTTCTGTACCAATAATGGCCAAACCGCCAGCTTTTTTAATCTCGTCAATCAACTTAATATCTGTACCACGACCCGCCATATTGGTAGCAATGGTGACTTGGCCAGGTTGCCCAGCTTCGGCAACAATATCAGCTTCTCTTTTGTGGAGTTTAGCGTTCAATACGTTGTGTGGCACCTTGCGAAGCGTCAACATTTTTCCTAATAATTCACTGATTTCAACAGAAGTTGTTCCAATTAATACCGGACGACCTGCTTGCGATAATTTAGTGACTTCATCAATAACAGCGTTGTATTTTTCACGTTTAGTTTTATAAACCAAGTCCTCGCGGTCATCACGCTGAATAGGTCTGTTGGTTGGAATTTCAATAACGTCCAACTTGTAAATTTCCCAGAATTCACCAGCTTCCGTAACCGCAGTACCGGTCATACCGGCCAATTTGCGATACATTCTGAAGTAATTTTGAAGCGTAATTGTAGCAAAAGTTTGCGTAGCAGCTTCAATCTTTACATTTTCTTTAGCTTCAATAGCTTGATGCAATCCATCACTATAACGACGGCCATCCATGATACGACCAGTTTGCTCATCAACAATCATTACTTTATTGTCGATCACCACATATTGAATATCTTTTTCAAATAGGGCATACGCTTTCAATAATTGGTTGAGTGTATGGATACGTTCTGATTTGACGCCAAATTCTCTAAACAACTCTTCTTTGGCTTCGGCTTCTTTTTCTTTGGGAAGGTTTTGATTTTCAATTTTTGAAATTTCCAGTCCAATTTCAGGCATAACGAAAAAGTTTGGATCATCTTCTCCCGAAAGATAATCGACACCTTTATCAGACAATTCAATCTGATTGTTTTTTTCATCAATCACATAGTACAGGTCCGCATCAATCTTTGGCATTTCGCGGTTATTGTCCTGCATATAAAAGTTTTCTGTTTTTTGCAAAAGTTGTTTGATGCCTTCTTCACTCAAAAACTTGATCAACGCTTTGTTTTTAGGCATACCACGGTAAACTTGCAATAATTTGAAGCCACCTTCTTTGTGGTCACCTTCGGCAATCAGTTTTTTAGCTTCGGCCAAAACACCAGTCAAATAGTGGCGTTGTACGGCTACAATGGCATCAACTTTTGGTTTTAATTCATTGAACTCATGATGTTCACCTTGTGGAGTTGGTCCAGAAATAATCAATGGTGTACGCGCATCGTCCACCAAAACAGAATCCACCTCATCCACGATAGCATAATGATGAGGGCGTTGGACCAAATCATCAGGCGAATGCGCCATATTATCCCTTAAATAGTCAAAACCAAACTCGTTGTTGGTTCCGTAAGTGATGTCGGCATTATAGGCTTTTTTACGCGCGGCAGAATTTGGCTGATGGTAGTCAATACAATCTACGCTCATACCATGAAACTCAAATATAGGCGCCATCCAAGCACTATCACGTTTTGCCAAATAGTCGTTGACGGTTACCAAGTGCACGCCTTTTCCGGCAAGGGCGTTGAGGTACATGGGTAGTGATGCCACAAGTGTTTTTCCTTCTCCTGTTTGCATCTCTGCAATTTTACCTTGATGAAGTGCCACACCGCCAATAAGCTGTACATCATAATGGATCATGTCCCAAACGATAGGTTTTCCGGCAGCATCCCAAGAGTTAGCCCACATGGCTTTATCGCCTTCTAAGGTGACATAGTCTTTGCTTCCAGAAATTTCTCGGTCAAAAGCACTTGCCGTTACCGTAATGCTACTGTTGTGGACAAACCGTTTTGCGGTTTCTTTGACCACAGCAAAAGCTTCTGGCAAAATATCGTTAAGCACCTCTTCGGTAACTTTATAAATATCATCTTTTATACGGTCAATTTCCAGATAGATATCTTCACGCTCGTCAATGTCTTCGGTAGTTTCAGCTTCTTTTTCAAGTTTTTCTATTTTCTCGTTAAAAGGCCTTCGTGCTTCAGCAATTTTAGATTTAAAAAAATCTGTTTTTGCTCGCAGTTCGTCGTGCGATAAGGCTTCCAAAGCTTTTTCGAAGCTTTTAACTTTTTCTACAATAGGTGTGATGGCTTTAACATCCTGTTTGGATTTGTCACCAACAAATATCTTCAATACTGAATCTAAAAAACTCATAAGACGTTTTTGTTTAAGCTACACTCAGACGGGCTCAGTGTGCATTTATGATACTATTATTTTTGTATGCTGTTGTTACTACTAAAAAGCTCACAAAGATACGGTTTGTACTATGTTTATTGAAAAATAGCGCACAAAAAAAGTCTCTTGAGGAGACTTTTTGACTATTTTCTTGATATATATTTAATATTCATCCTCATTCCAGAGGTAATCTTCATCGGTTGGGTAATCTGACCAAATTTCTTCAATTGAATCGTAAGAATCGCCTTCGTCTTCAATTGCTTGCAAATTTTCAACCACTTCTAAAGGTGCACCAGTACGTATAGCGTAATCGATCAATTCGTCTTTGGTGGCTGGCCAAGGTGCATCACTCAAATAAGATGCTAGTTCTAATGTCCAATACATTTGTTATTCAATTTAAATTTTTGCAAAAATATATTTTTTGTTCAATTAATCAAGTAAAAAATGATTTATTTTATCATTAATAAAAAGAACGTAAAATTTTAATATAATTTATTGATTATTAATGAGTAATCAAACAAAATATAAAAGCCAAATTACCTAAGATTCTTTCTTTGGAATCCATTGGATTTCATCTGCTTGCAGATCATGGGACAATTTTCGTGCCAACACAAATAGATAATCCGATAATCGGTTCAAGTACATTAATGTTTCGGAAGGAAATGGTTCTAAATCATTAAGTGCTGATGCTAAGCGTTCTGCTCTTCGACAGACACAACGTGCTATATGACAAAATGACACGGTTTGATGACCTCCGGGTAATACAAAGTGTGTCATTTCTGGCAGAGATGCATTCATTTGGTCAATTTCATTTTCTAATCGTTGAATGTCTTCCAAAGATACTTTAGGAATATTCAGCCGTTCTTTGCCGCTTTTTAGAATTGCTTTTTTAGGATCGGTGGCCAATGTTGCGCCAACAGTAAATAAGCGGTCTTGAATGGCGATCAACATGTCTTTATGGTGCTGGTCAATTTGTTGATCTCTAATTAATCCGATGTGCGAATTGAGTTCGTCAACTGTGCCATAGCTATCAATGCGGATATGATGTTTTGGAACCCTTGTTCCACCAAACAGAGCGGTGGTGCCTTTATCGCCTGTTTTTGTATATATTTTCATGTTTTTATGGTTTGAATTGTTATGCTGAAAGCTGGAGATACGAAGATACAATAGAATAGAAAAATAGGCGACGAATGCGTGAAGGAATTTTGATGAATAACGCTTGTTGATTGAAGATTAACAATTGAAGATTTTTAAAGTTTAAATCTTGAGTTTTTGATGGACATAGGACGTTAAGACATAGGAAGTAAGACGTGGAAAATAGAATTTAGAAGCTTAGTAATCAAATAACCAACAACTGATAACAGAAAACCGATTTTAAATCTCGAACTTTGAATTTTAACCTGAAACACTGAGAACTTATTCCTTTATGGAACTATGACTCACCTTTTTGAAACTCTGTGGAATAGCTTTTTCTGAACATTTGGCTGAACGCAGATGACACGGATTTCATGGATTTACACAGATTTTTGAACTTCGAATTTTCTATCTTGAACATTGAGCATTGAACACTGAAAACTAATCCCAAATTCCTAATCCCTCATCCCAACCAGAAAACCGACAACTGAAAACTGACTTAAAGCAATCCCCGAGATTTAATTTCCAAGTACTTATTGATCGTGTCTATCGTCAGATTTTCAGGAGTGGTCAAAATGGAATGAATGCCATGCTTTTTTAATTCCTGAACGATAAGTCGCTTTTCGAACACAAATTTTTCGGCAATAACCTTGTCGTAAACCTGTTGCAATGTTGTAGCTTTTTCGTCAACAATACGGTTCAATTCGGTGTTTTTAAAGAAAATAACCACAATAAGATGGTTTTTGGCAATGGCTTTTAAATAAGCAAATTGACGATTTAAACTGTCGAGAGTTTCGAAATTGGTGTATAGAAGGATCAAACTTCTTTGTGTGATATGCCGTTTGATATGTGCATAAAGTCGACTAAAGTCACTTTCATAATAATCGGTTTTTATATTGTAAAGTGAATTTAATATTAAATGCATTTGGGAGTTTCGACGTTGTGCGACGACCATGTTTTCTATATTTTTGGAAAATGATAGCATGCCGGCTTTATCGTGTTTTTTTAAAGCAATACTGCTAATCACCAAAGTTGCATTTATGGCATAATCCAATAAGCTTAGCCCTTCAAAAGGCATTTTCATCACTCGGCCTTTATCAATGATGGAATAGATGGGTTGTGATTTTTCATCCTGAAATTGATTGACCATCAAGCTATTTTTTTTGGCAGTTGCTTTCCAATTGATGCTTCTTAGGTCGTCGCCCAAAACATAATCTTTTATTTGCTCAAACTCCATCGTGTGGCCAATACGCCGTATTTTTTTTAAGCCATAATCCTGCAAATTATTATTGATGTTTAAAAGTTCGAATTTCCGTAATTGTTTAAAACTAGGGTAGGTTGGGACCATTGCATTTTGATCAAAACAGAACCGTTTGGCTACTAAGCCTAAATTTGATGTGGCGTAAATATTGAGGTTTCCAAAGTGATATTCGCCACGTTCCGTAGGTCTGAGATGATAGGTTAAGTTATCCTTTTCTTTGGATTTGATACTTAATTTTCTATTGAAATTGCGCATCTGAAACTGAACCGGAACTTCATCAATAATGGTCAAATTTACCATAAAACCAAAGTTGTTGTCGATGGTAATTTTTACCTGATTGTCGTCGCCATTAGAAAATTTATCAGGTAATAGACGATGGCCCTGAATTTTATTTTTTCCAAAAAATAGGATGCTGCAATCGATAAAAAATAATACTAATAGCACCAAGATAGCTAATTGTGCTACTGCAAATAAAACCGGAATAAAATAACTGAATACAAACAGAGCGATAATGAATAATCCACTATAAAAAAATCGAGGCTGTATGTAAAATGATTTAAAGAGTTTCAAGTTTATAATTTATTTTTTTGCCATGAATTCACGAAGGGTTTTGGTTGAAATTGAATCCCGATAGCTATCGGGAGAAGTCGAAGTTGAATCTGGAACTGCCAACTGCGACTGTCTACTGGACTTTATCTCGGAATCTCCACATTTTCAATAATCTGTCGGATGACTTCGGTACTCGTAATGCCTTCCATTTCACGTTCTGGCGTGACAATTACACGATGGTGCAAAACCGGTATTGCGGCACGTTTAATATCTTCGGGCGTTACAAAATCGCGTCCTTCCATGGCTGCAAAGGCTTTGCTTGCTTTTAATATAGCGATGGACGCTCGTGGTGAAGCACCCAAATATAAAAATGGACTATTTCTGGTAGCCATAATTAAATCGGCAATGTATTTTATTAAATGTGCTTCGACCAAAACATGGGTGACGAGACCTTGGTATTTGACAATTTGTTCGGCCGTTAAAAATGGCGTAATGGCATCGGTTTTTGCACGATCTTGCAAATGCTGTTCGCGCATTAAAATCTCGATTTCTTCTTCGAGATTTGGATAATTTACGACAATCTTGAATAAAAAACGATCCAGTTGTGCTTCGGGCAAACGGTAGGTGCCTTCTTGTTCTATTGGGTTTTGCGTTGCCAAAACCATGAATGGAGCGTCGAGTTTATAGAAATTGCCATCAATGGTAATTTGCTGTTCTTCCATAACCTCAAACAGTGCGGCTTGTGTTTTTGCCGGTGCTCGGTTAATTTCGTCAATAAGTATGGTATTGTTGAAAATCGGACCTTTTTTAAACTCAAAATCGGACGATTTTAAATTAAAAACGGAGGTTCCCAGAATATCACTTGGCATCAAATCGGGCGTAAACTGAATACGGCTGAAGCCAACACTCATGGATTTTGCCATCAACTTTGCGGTAATTGTTTTTGCAACACCCGGAACACCTTCAATTAATGAATGGCCTTTGGCCAATAAAGACGCCATAAGAAGATGAAGCATTTCAGGTTGGCCAACAATTACTTTGCCGATTTCGTCCTTGATTTTCTGAATGCTTTCTTGCAATTCAGAAAGATCAAGCCGATTGGTAAATGTCACATCTTGAGCGGTTTCTTCGAGAGTGTTTTCCAGATTATTTTCAGGAATTGATGTTTGATCTGTAGTGGATGGTTCTAAATGAGGATTTTGGTTTTCCATGGAATTACGAATAAAATTCTTCAATATGTTTATTGAGCTTGATGAGGTTTTCTTCAAAAAACTCGTTTTTTGACCGTAACCAATTGATGAAATTAATGGTTTTTTTAACGGTTTCTTTCTTTTTTCCCGATTTTTGAATGAGTTTGGCAATAAATTCTTCATTTAAATCGGAGGTATCTAAATGGTAATCCGATCTTATTTTTTCTAAAAAATAAGTGATTTTCTTATCGATTAGGTTTTTATGGTCTTGTGTTTCGAAATACAGATTGGAAATGGTTTTTACAAAGCTAACCGTGGTATTTTCCAATGGTTTTATAATTGGAATGATGCGTTGGCGTCGTTTTGCATGAAATATGATGAATAATAAAGTTAAGATCAACGCTAAATAGGTTGCCCATTTAAAGGATTGTTGTTGAAGAAACCAGCTTAAATTTGATTTTTCTTCAGCATCGCCATAATCAGCATCGTAATATTTGGTAAAAGAATCAAAATAGATGGTTTTGTTAGGCAAATAGGAGAGCACACCTTCAGAATAACGATAGCGTTGGTCTTTTAAAATGTTGTAATTGGTGAAAATTTTCGGTTCTAGATGCAAAAAGATATGGCCATCTTCAAAAGGAATTTCTAAAAAATTGACCTTTGCATAATCGTCGTTTACATAACCTAGAACCTTGTGGTTTTCGGATGGGAATGTTGAAAAATAAGAAGAATTTTCACTCTTGTCGATGGTTGTGTTTTTTGATTTAAAAAGATCATTTTTAAAACTCAAATTAGCAATGGTGTCTTTGTTTTTAATGGTTTTTATGGTCAGGTTTAATGTATCCAACAAGGTTTTTGGAAAATTATAATCCGACATAAAAAGTGTGTTTCCACGTCCCGCAAAAATGAGCAACTCTTCAATATCTTCAACTTCCAAAGTATTGGAATTTCCGATCAGAATATAAGTCCCTTCTGCAATAAAATCGCCATAGCCATCTTCAGAATTCGCATAAAAATAATTGGATGGCGTGTAGTAAATGGGTTTTATGGAGTTGTTGTCAAATAGCTTTGGCAGTTCTTTATAAAGCACACTTAGGCCATAAGGTTTGTTGCTTCGTTCATTAAAGCTTTCTGTCCAATCTACAGTTTTACCTGTGTTTTTATCTACTATTACAGCCATTGCAATTACTGCTGTAACTATAAGAAAAAGTGCGATTATGGCTGTTTTATTCATGTGTTGACTTTTTTAATAAGTTCAACAAATCGGGTTTTTGCCGTTTGGTATTGCATTGGGCTTAGATCAAATTCGCCGTACCAAGTATAATTATAGAGATAAGATGTGTATGCAAAATCTTTATTGAATTTTTGTGTTGCAATGGCTTGCATATAATCGGCATTGGTTTTGTCATCTTCATAGATAATGAAGTTTTTTTGTGCTAATTCTTTGAGAACCAATAAATAATAATATCGGATGGCTAGTCGGTAGTCGTTAGCGTTTTCTGCATTGGTAATCAGAGTTTTGATGTCAACTTGTGCAATATTTTTTGAATTGATATCGTCATACGTTTGTATTTTTTTATTCGATTTTGACGAAAAAAGCTTGCTGCCGCCATCATTTAAAAGTGTGTATGCCAAAAAAACGACGGCGATAATCAGAATAACGACAAATAGCCAGTTTAATCCATTGAAATTAAATGAAAAATTAGATGCGTTATTCTCGTCTTTCAGATCTGGTTTTTTGTCAGAATATTTTGAAGGTGTGCCTTTGGTTGGTGAGGTTGGAGAGACGACTTCAGTGCCTTCGTAATTGTATTTTCGACCTGAATAGCGGTCTTTGAAATTTGCGTTAAATTGACGTTCGGTTGGTGGTTGTTGTAAGGCGGTAGTGGTACAAACCAAGGTATTGGTGTGAACCAAAAACATTAAAATCGTAAAAATAATGACCGGGTTAAGTTTCATAGAGTTCCTTATGAAATCAATTTTACATTATGCTTGTTGTTTACCACAAACGGATAAATGAGGTAATAATAACTGATGCATCCTAATGTAATCAAGATGATGCCCACAGAAATGGCGTGTGGCATTTCTTGTGAATATCTGGTAATGAATCCCTCTAGAAATCCTGCGAAGAATGTAAAAGGGAAGGTGCTAATCAGTATTTTTACACCAATTTTAACGCCTTTTTTAAACGATGTAAATCGCGAATGTGTGCCAGGGAATAAGATGCTTGTGCCTAAAATTAATCCTGCTGCTGCGCAAATGACAATGGCGAAAATTTCCATGGCGCCATGAATCCAAATTCCACGGACACTTTCCCAAAACACTTCTTTTTCATAAAAAAAGTACTGAAAAGAGCCGAGCATTATGCAATTTTTAAATAAGATATAAATGGTTCCCAATCCGCCAAAAACGCCCAAAACAAAACTCATAATGCCAACGCGTAAATTGTTGACCGTGATGCCAATGAAACTTCCCCAATTACTGCCACTTTTATAAACAGCCACAGGATTGCCGGCTTCAATGTTTTCTAAAGTCATGTTCACGTATTGATCGCCTAAAATGGAACGTACAAATTCGCCATCATTTGCAGCAGAAATAACACCAATGGACGTAAAAATGGTAAATATAGCAAAAGCGAGATATACCATTTTTCGATACTGGTACATTAGCATTGGGATTTCTGTTTTCCAGAAAGTAATTATTCGGTTGCTGTCTTCGCGTTTGGTTTTATATATTTTCTGAAAAGCTTTGGCTGCTAGTTGGTTGAGGTAAATAATCACCTTGCTTTTTGGGTAGTAGGTTTGTGCGTACGACAAATCGTTGATGAGTTGGATGTATTGCGATGCAAGCTCATCCGGATTTTTAAAATCATTATTGGAAATGGCAGTTTCAAAACTCATCCATTTTTCCTTATTTTGCTTAATAAATGCAACTTCTCTCATACACGGTTGAAATATAATATAAAATGTCGCAGTTACAAATTAACACTACTCAAAATGTAAAAATAAACTTTACCGCATCAGGCGTGGGCGAAAGGCTGTTGGCATTCATTATTGATATGTCGATTAAGATTGGGTATATCACGATTCTGAATTTTACTGTTGGCGCGTTTCAAGATCTAGATCAATGGTCGCAAATAGGGATCAGCACCTTGTTGGGATTGCCTGTTATGTTTTATACCTTGATTTTGGAAGCGCTATTGGAAGGCCAAACTCTAGGGAAAAAAGCGATGAATATCAAAGTCGTTAAAATTGATGGGTATCAGGCTTCATTTGCGGATTATGTGGTACGTTGGTTTTTTAGGATTGTAGATATTTATATCTTCGGAATCGGTTTTTTTGTCATAATTTTTAGTAAACGATCGCAGCGATTGGGAGATATGGCCGCAGGAACTGCCGTTATTGTATTAAAAGATAAAGTTACTATCAGCCATACTATTTTAGAAGATTTGCAAGATGATTACCGACCCACTTATCCGACGGTGATTAAATTATCAGATAATGATGTGCGTATCATAAAAGAAACTTTTGTGCTTGCCAAAAAGTCGAATGATCACGCCACATTGATGAAATTACGATACAAAATCATGGAAGTAATCGGTTTAAAACAAATCAGCGGTAATGATGTTGAGTTTATTGATGTCATTTTAAAGGATTATAATTTTTATACCCAAAGTATGTAAGCAGCTAACCCTGTTTTTTTGTTTTAGAAAATAGGAGGTCGTTTATTTTAAACACCTAGAAACATAGTCTTTAAAGAGGTCTTTCTATCTTGCTAAAGTTTCATATAGCGCTTAGAAGCTGAACTTCTAGGTTTCTTTTTTCATACATCTTAATTATTTGTAAAACTGTAGAAATACCTTTTGCGTCAGATGCTATGTGTCTAGGTGGTTAAATACTTGAATATGATCATTTTATGTTATTAGTTGATTTGACCGCTTATTTTTTTTACGCATAGCGACATAGTTTTTCTATGTATCTATGTGGTTTAATGTTTTTGCCGTTTCTTGGAATTGAACCCCAAAAAATTTCAAATCGTTATTTTATTTCGATAAAGTTTCCTTTTGCCCAACGTGTGTTCCTATCTTTGCGCACTGAATCGTTTTTCTTAAAATTATGTTTATACAGACCCTTGATATTTTGGGGACTATTGCTTTTGCTATTTCTGGTGTTTCCGTAGCCATGAACAAAAGGATGGATGCTTTTGGTGTTCTTATCATTGCTTTTGTGACGGCCGTTGGTGGTGGAACGCTACGTGACGTTTTAATTGGAGTAACGCCAGTAACTTGGATGACCAATATGACTTATGTTTATGTCATATTTGGTGCCACTGTTTTTACGGTTGTATTTCAACAAAAGATTAATTATCTGCGAACCTCTTTGTTGTTTTTTGATAGTATTGGTATCGGACTTTATACGGTAGTAGGCATTGAAAAAGGATTGGCAGTCGGTTTACATCCAATTATTTGTATATCCTTAGGAACAATGACTGCTTGTTTTGGTGGCGTGATAAGAGATATTTTGTGTAATGAAATTCCTGTGATTTTTAGGCGAAAGGAAATTTATGCCACGGCTTGTATTTTGGGAGGTATCGTCTATTTTGTTTTAAGACAATTTCCAATTTCCGATAATATTATTTTTATGTCTTCCGGTGCAGTGGTGATTGTGGTACGACTTCTTGCTGTAAGATTTGGGATTAGTTTACCGAATATTTATAGAAAAGAACGATCTGTTTAGTTGTTGTTTAAATGATATAAAAAAGCCACATTCCTAAAAACGTGGCTTTTTCAATTTATTACAATAATGAAAGGATTATTTTTTTGGAATAGGGAATCCTCTATCTCTCATTAACGCTTCAATTTTGGCATCACGGCCTCTAAATAAGCGATAAGCTTCGGCTGGATCCATTGAGTTTCTTGGTGCAAATAAGTACTTTACCAATTTATCTGCCATGTCTTTATCGTAAAATCCTCCAGGAGCTTCATTAAAAGCTTCCGAAGCATCAGCTGTCAATACATCGGCCCACATATAACCGTAATAAGCTGTTGCATAGCCTTCGCTCGAAAAAACGTGGCCAAAGTGTGGCGTTCTATGGCGCATTACCAATTCTTTTGGCATGTTCATTTCGCTTAAGGTTTCACGTTCAAATTTGTCGATATCAATGTTAGTAGGATCGGCCAAATGTAACTTCATGTCAATTAATGCCGAAGCCAAATATTCGGTAGTTCCAAATCCTTGGTTGAATGTTGATGCATTTTTAATTTTAGCAACTAAGGCCGCCGGAATTGGTTCTCCAGTTTTGTAATGTACCAAAAACTGATTGATAACTTCATCCGTAGATAACCAACGCTCCAATAATTGTGATTGGAATTCGGTATAATCTCTAACGCCCCCATTTAAAGTTGGATATTTTACGTTAGATGAAAAGAAATGTAGCGCATGTCCAAACTCATGGAAGAATGTCGTGGCATCATCCCAAGAGACTAAAACAGGTTCGCCTGGTGCTGGTTTCACAAAATTGGAGTTATTGGAAGCCAATACTGTTTTTTCGCCATCAAAAGTAGAGTGGCTTCTATACATTGTTGCCCAGGCTCCAGAGCGTTTTCCTTGACGTGCAAATGGATCCAAATACCATAAACCAATATGTTTTCCTGAATCTTTATCGGTCACATCCCAGACTTTGACATCGTCATGAAAAACAGGAACCGATCCTTCTGCAACTGGTGTAAAGTTGTAGTTAAACAAACGTTCGGCAGTGTAAAACAACGCTTGGGTCAATTTATCAAGTTGAAGGTATTGTTTGACTTCTTCGCTATCTAAATCGTATTTTTTCTGACGCACTTTCTCAGCATAATATCTGTAATCCCATGGCTCGATGGTAATGTTGTCGTTGTTGGCATTTGCTACCGCTTGCATATCGACTACTTCTTCTTTAACTCTTGCTATTGCAGCAGGCCAAACGGCCATCATTAAATCCATCGCGTTTTCTGGGTTTTTTGCCATGCGGTCCTGCAAGCGCCACTCGGCATAATTGTCATAGCCCATTAGTTGAACACGTTCTTTACGAAGTCTTAAGATTTCTGCAATCAGTGCGTTGTTGTCATATTCATCGCCATTGTCGCCGCGAGAGTAATAGTTGGTCCATACTTGTTTGCGCAATTCGCGTTCGGTAGAATAGGTCAAAAACGGATCGATTGATGACCGGGTATTGGTAATGGCGTATTTTCCTTCCTGTCCTTTATCGGTAGCAATTTGAGCTGCCGCCTTAACAAAAGATTCTGATAAACCTCCCAATTGATCGGCATTGAGGTACGTTACGTAATTTTCTTCGTCATGTAAAACGTTGTTTGAAAATTTGGTGTAAAGTGACGAAAGTTCTTTGTTGATTTCGGCATAACGCTTTTTCTTTTCAGCATCTAGGTTGGCACCATCCATTTCAAAACTCTTGTAAACCAAATCAACGACACGTTGTTGGTCGGCTTCTAAAGGCGTTGTTTTGGAGGCCTCATAAACTGCTTTGATTCTTGAAAAAAGGTTTTCGTTTTGTGAAATTTTAGAGCGGTAATCCGATAATTTTGGTGCTAACTCCGCTTGTAGGCTTCTAAATTCTGGAGATGAAACGTTGCTGCTCAAAATTCCGTAATAAGTAAAAACGCGATCCAGCTCCTTGCCCGAACGTTCCATGGCAACAATGGTATTTTCAAAAGTTGGTGCTTCGGTATTATTGGCAATTTTTTCAATATCTGCCAATCCCAGTTCCATCCCTTTTTCTACAGCTTCCTTAACATCTGCAACATTCATTTTGTCAAATGCTGGAACGCCGCCATAAGGACCTGTCCATTCTTGTAGCAAAATGTTGGTGCTTTCCGTCACGGTATCTTCTTTTTTGTCATTTTCCTTACAGCTCGAAAAAGCAATCAGCATACATAGGCTCAGTGCTTTAAAGTGTTTAAGATTGTGTTTTGTCATTTGTTTTTAGTGTTGATTTATAAAGTGTTACAAGATATTAAATTAAAGACTTAATTTTCCCCAATTACTCAATAATTTCTATTTTTCGGATATAGACGTTTCTTAGCGGCCATTCGCTTTGGTCGGTTTCAACGGCCGCAATTTTATCTACCACATCCATGCCTTTTATTACTTTTCCGAAAGCGGTATATTCACCATCCAGATGATGTGAGCCCCCGTGTTGCTGCACGATAAATAATTCATAGGGTGAAGCAAGCTTATAGGCATTTTCAATTTCGGCACTGGGCATGCTGATGGTACCTCGATCGTGCAGGAATCCTCGTTTGGTATCTGGCGGAAGCAAATATTTTCCGATAGCGTGACGTCGTTCAGCGATGGTCATATGATCACTATTGCCCCCTTGGATAACAAAGTTGTTGACCACACGGTAAAATTGTGTGCCATCAAAATAGTGTTGTTTGATCAAAAAGATAAAATTGGCGCGATGAAATCGGGTTTCGTCATAAAGTTGGATATCGATCGTTCCAAAATCGGTAGTGATGCGCACTTTATTTTCCTTGTTTTCCTTTCCGTATTCGAGAAAGAAATCCATTGCGTTTTTATCGGTTAATCTAGGGAACTTTCTATCTTCTTGTACTAAGGTTTCATTTTTGGTTTGCGTGTTTTGCTCCATTGGATATTCTGTCGAAGAATGATTTCTTTTTTGTTGAGATTGTTTATCTTCACAGCTCAATAGTATGAACCATACGCCAACGCACATTAAAATTCTCATATCTAAATGAATTTTGATATCTTTTTAAATTCTATTTCAAAAATAGAACATATTCCACTTCCAGGGTTAACTTCACAGGTTAAAATGTCGCCAGCTTATCGTTTGGAACTTATAAAACAGCAATATAAGCTTATGGAAAATGCACGCCAAGCTGGGGTTATGGCCTTGTTTTATCCAGATCGGGAAGGGCAGGCCAAATTGATCCTAATTCTAAGAAAAACCTACAGTGGCGTACATTCGGCACAAGTTGGTTTTCCGGGCGGGAAACTAGAAAGTGAAGATCCTTCGTTGGAATATGCGGCACTCAGGGAAACCTTTGAAGAGGTTGGTGTGCCCATTCAGGCGATGAAGGTTTTGAGGGCAATGACCTCAGTTTATATTCCGCCCAGCAACTTTATGGTATATCCTTTTTTGGGAATTGTTCTTAATACCCCGCAGTTTATAATGCAGGATGACGAAGTGGAGGATTTGATTGAAGTAACGCTCGATGATTTTTTAAATGATGACAATGTTAGCTCGCAAATGCTCATGACTTCGTTAGGAAAAGCTGTTGAGGTTCCTGTGTTTCTGTTGAACGGTTATGCGGTTTGGGGGGCAACTGCCATGATCCTCAGTGAAATAAAAGACTTGTTAAAAAAAGCCTTCTAAGTTGCAGATTTTGTTAAATTTGTTTTTCTGGGCTAGAGGTCGTACGCACCAAAAATAGCATACCATAACCGTAAATTAAAACAATGGGATTATTTAAAAGAAACCCTTTTGGTCATATACTTTTTGTGAAAAAGTGGCTTATCCGTATTCTTGGAGCCTTGACCCATAGGCGCTTTAGAGGATTTAATGAACTTCAAATTGAAGGTTCTGAAGTTATTAGGAATTTGCCGGATACCAATGTGCTTTTCATTTCCAATCATCAAACTTATTTTGCAGATGTCGTGGCTATGTTCCATGTGTTTAATGCGAGTTTGCACAATCGAGAAAACAATATTAAAAATATTGGGTATTTATGGAATCCCAAATTGAATATGTATTATGTGGCTGCCAAGGAGACCATGAAAGCCGGTTTGCTGCCAAAAATATTTGCCTACGTTGGTTCTATCAGTATTGAAAGAACTTGGAGATCGGAGGGCAAAGAGATCAACCGTCAAGTAAAAATGAGTGATATTACCATGATCTCAAAAGCTTTGGACGATGGTTGGGTGATCACCTTTCCGCAAGGCACAACCACGCCATTTAGACCTATCAGAAAAGGTACAGCGCATATCATCAAACGTTATAAGCCGGTTGTTGTACCGGTAGTTATTGATGGGTTTAGACGGTCGTTTGATAAAAAAGGACTTCGAGTTAAAAAGAAAAACATTCTGCAATCGATGGAAATAAAAGCGCCATTGGAGATTGATTACGACAATGAAACTATCGACCAGATTGTAGAAAAAATTGAATACGCCATTGAGCAGCATCCGTCGTTTTTAAAAGTGATACCACAAGAGGAGCTTAAAGCGCAAGAGGAGCTGAACAAACTCAGAAGGTATAAAGTAGAAGAGTAGGGTTTTTAGTACAGAACTACATTTCGAGTTTCTTTAATTCCTTGTAATTTCTATTAAGTTGTCTAAGTAACAATCCATAAATTAACCAATAAAAGAGTAGCAGTATTGCTGCAAATATGGCAAATGCCGCAGCTATTATTAGAATAGTTGTGGCATAAAACATAAACGCTTCGCCATTGGCTGCTGCGGTTTGTGCTTTGCTGATCAAAGCTTTATCTTGGTCAAATTCAATGTATAAAACGGCAATAAATGTAATTGCCATGAACGATAAATTAAAAACCACATAGTTTTTAACGGTTCTTCGTGTTTTTAGGATGTTTTCCATCAGCACTTTGGCACTATCGGTTACCGATATTTTTCTGTAATTCCTATAGAAAAGGAAAAAGAAATACGCCAAAACGATATATCCCAAAATCGATAAGGGAACAATCAGATAATCCGAATCCATGTTGTCAAATCGTTTTGCGTTTTCGGAGTCATTGAGAAACAACGAAATACAAGTCCATAAAGCAAATTCCAGCAAGCTGATTATGAAGATCCATTTAACAATGGACGATGATCGTTTTAAGATCATTTTGTATATCTGGTCACCAGAAACCTTAGGAAAGCTGTTTTCCTGTTGTTTCCAATGTTTTTTTAATAAATCTAATTCATCCATATACACTTACGGATTAAGTATTGTTTTTAATTTGTTTTTGATTCTGTTCATTTTCACTCTGGCGTTGACTTCGCTTATCCCTAAGGTTTCGCTTATTTCTCTATAATCCTTATCTTCCAAATAAAGAAATACCAATGCCTTTTCAATATCATTCAGTTGGTGGACCGCTTGATATAGGAGTTTCAATTGCTGTTCTTCAGTATCGTCATATTCTTCAGCTTTTATCTTAAATTGAAACGTTTCCAGTTCATAAGTACTGATAGAGCGTTTCGATTTTCGATATAAGGTTATCGCTGTATTCAAACTCACTCGGTACATCCAGGTGCTAAATTTAGCATCGCCACGAAATTTAGGGTACGCGTTCCATAGCTGAATGGTGATCTCCTGAAACAAGTCATTGTGCGCCTCTCTGTGGTTTGTATAAAGCCTACAAACTTTGTGCACAATGTTTTGATGCTCTTCTAGCAACGCGACAAAATTATGTTCTAATTCTTTGTTCAAAACTGAAGGTTGGTTAGGCTATTAGTAGTCAGAAGACAGAAAATGTTACAGAAATTACAATTTGTTTTTAAATATTGAATTTCAATTTACATATTAAAGAAATGCTTTATAATTTGAGTTATATTAAGCTGGTAAGTAATTAGTTGAATGACAGCTATAGAGAATGTCTATGATTGATTTAAAAGCCCTTTAACAATAAAAAACTGAGCTAAACCATAGGTGAGCATAATACTGATGCTTGAAAGTGGCAATGGCATATAAAATTTATTTACGGCCAAAATACTGTCTGAAATCACGAACAAGATAGCACCAATAAACACGAAAATAAAACTTTTTTGTGATACTTTTTCACGTCTTAAGAACGCAGTTATGACCATCATTAAAATGATAATAATATAAAAAACGACTGGAATTTTTAAGTCGCCCAAATAATCTTTCATCACATAAAAAAGTCCAAAAGCATAAATCAGCAAAATTGTAATTAAACCAATTGGTTTGTTTTTTGGATTTCTATTTCTGAAAAAGATCACGCAATAAAATACATGGGCCAAGAAAAAAGAAAGTAATCCCAACATAAAATAATTGGGAGATTGGCTTACAAACATTAAAAAGATGTCGCCTAATAATGAAAAAATAAGCGCCAATAAAATAATGCTTCTTGCAGATTTTGGCATTGTTTTGCTCTGGCTATAAAAAAATAAAATGAGCGAAATTAACAGTGCCGGTTTTGTAAAATAGTGCCACATCTGTAAACTTTCAATGCTGCCGCAGAGGAGTTCCATGCACAAGATGAACATGAAAAACAGGGTGAATTTTGGGTGGTTGGTTTTATCCATAAGTTTTAAATGGTTTAAATATTACATATATAAAACAGCATTAAAAGATATGGGTAATTGGTTGAATAATTTACAGGTGTTTTATATGATTTTATAAATTATAGTTTTGGTTGCGGCAGAGGCACATAATCGTTTTCATCGCCAGGAACTTTTGGAAAAGCATCTAAGTTTTGATGTTCCCAGTTTGTTTTGGCTTTTTCGATAACCGCTTTATCCGAATTGACAAAGTTCCAATAGATAAAACGTTCTTCTTCAAACGGTGTACCTCCAAAAATATAAACGGTCGTGTTTTCTTCCATTTCAAAAGTGCATAACGTACTGTCTTTAGCCACCAAAATCTGTTTGGAACCATAATTATAGCCATCAGCATTAATGCTTCCTTCTAAAATATAAAGTGCACTTTCGCCATATAAATCTTTGCCTATGGCGATTTGTTTTTTATCTGTGGTTTTTATTTCAATAAAGTATAAATCGCTGTGAACGGGCACTGGCGATGTTTTTCCGAAGGCTTTTCCGGCGATCAATTTAAAATGTGCGCCTTGTTCATCCCACGCCGGAATTTCATGTTCCTCAATATGTGAAAAGGAAGGTTCCATTTGTTCCAATTCTTTAGGCAATGCCACCCATATCTGTAAACCGTGTAGTGTTTTTTTCTTATTTCTTAAATAGTTGGGTGTTCTTTCTGAATGCACAACACCACGGCCGGCGGTCATCCAATTGACTGCTCCAGGTTTTATTTCCATATCCGATCCAAGGCTATCCTTGTGCATAATGGAGCCTTCAAATAAATAGGTGAGGGTAGATAGGCCAATGTGCGGATGTGGTCCAACGTCAAGATTTTCATCTTCATTCATATCCGCAGGACCCATGTGGTCAATAAAAGCGAAAGGACCAACCGTGCGTTTTTGTCTGAACGGTAATAGTCGGCCTACCAAAAAGTTACCAATATTGGCGGCGCGTTCTTTAATTATTAATTCGGTATTTGACATAATTTGATGTTTTTATTCCCACCAGTGGGTTTTAATACTCCGAGGCCTGCCTCGATCGGAAAGACAATTCCTTATTCATACCTCGTGGACTTGCCCAAACTTCTTGATTTTTACTGAATATCGTAAATGTTCTCGGATTCATTTCACTAATATTACAAAAAACGGATATACAAAAAGTTGTTTCGTGTAATTGTCTGATGTTTTGCACCAGCTATTTAAAAAGAAAGGCACATCATGATTAATAATAAATGATGTGCCAATTTTATTTTATTGAGTTTCTTCCCGCATGGCTTTTAATGCTTTTGTCCAAACTTTTAGTTTGTTCAGCATGCCATTCGCAGATTTCTCCAACGTCTCATTTCCTACAAAAACGCCATCTTCATTGATGAATTGTGTAAAGAAAGGTATGTTTACGGCTTGTTGCAACGGCATCATCCCCAAAGTGGTTACCGGAAGCTTTAAATCCTGCACAGCTCTTGTACCTGCTGAAATACCGCCGTAGCTTACAAAGGCCATTGGTTTTTCTTGCCATTCCACAGAGAGATAGTCGAGGGCGTTTTTTAGAGAGGCCGGATATCCATAGTTGTACTCAGGTGTTACCACAATATAAGCATCGGCTTCATTAATGGTTTTGCTCCATTTTTTGGTGTGCTCATGGGTGTACTTTTGTAGTCGTGGATGTTCTGGTTCGTCCAATAAAGGAAGGTTTATTTCTTTCAAATCTAAAACCTCTACCTCAAAATGCTTGTGATTTTCTAAAATATCCAAAAACCAACGGGCTACAATTGGGCCTTTTCTTTGTGGTCTGGTGCTTCCAATAATTAACTTTAGTTTGTATGTCATACTGTTTTATTTTTATGATTAATCTTCTAAATAACCAAATTTACCATTGTTGAAGTCGTTAAAAGCTTCAATCAATTCTTGTTGCGTGTTCATCACAAATGGACCATGCGCTGCAATCGGTTCATTGATAGGTTCACCGCTCAAAATTAAGACAATCGCATCTTCCGTAGCCTCAATTTTAAAAGTTTCACCATCGTTGGCCATCAATGCCATGTGATCTGTTGGTGCTACATCTTGATTATTTATGATGACTTGTCCTTCTATTACCAGCACGGTAGTGTTGTAATGGGCAGGAAACTCAAAATCTGCCTTTCCACCCTTATTTAATTTGGCATTGAACATGTGGATGGGCGTAAATGTAGAAGCTACACCTTTTGTGCCTTTGTATTCGCCAGCAATAATTTCAATGGTCCCTGCATTGTTTTCCAATTGGTAGCGGTGGATGTCCTCATATTTTATGGCTTGATACTTTGGATTGCTCTTTTTGTCCTTGGCGGGAAGATTGACCCAAAGTTGCACCATTTGAAAATCGCCACCTGTTTTGCTCCATTCTTCTTCATGGTGTTCTTTATGGAGTACACCGTTGGCAGCGGTCATCCATTGCACATCGCCTTCGCCAATAACACCGCCACCGCCACTGCTGTCATGGTGTGCAACTTTGCCTTTGTAGGCAATGGTTACGGTTTCAAAACCTTTGTGCGGATGTACGCCAACACCTTTAGGTTTGTCGGATGGTGGAAAATTATAAGTTGAGTTATAGTCTAATAATATAAACGGATCCATACGCTGCATGTCCATTCTAAAACCACTTGGGATAAAGTTATGGACTCTAAAGCCATCTCCAACAAAATGTGGAGCTCTTGGGCTTGCTACTAATTCTACTGTTTTTGTTTTCATGTCTTTTAATTTTTATACTACAAATTTACGACACGTACAGCGCCCACACATTGATGTATGATAAGAACTATCTTTTGAAGTTTTTTCTGGCCAATTCCCGGCGAACCCGACTTAGACTTTCCGGAGTAATCCCCAGATAGGAGGCTACCATGGTTTGTGGTACACGCAGTAAAATATCCGGATACATTTTTACAAACTGTAAATAGCGATCTTCTGCCAAAGCGCTTAATAACATATTGATGCGGTTTTGTAAATTGCGTATATGGTTGTGCAATAGTCTGTTATTGAAATCGGTAAACGATGGTATTTTATCCGAAAGCCGTTGTATAAAGTTTTCATCGATCAGAACGACTTGGCTATCTTCCAGCGCTTGGATATAATAGGTGGATGGCTGATTAAAATAGGCACTTTCCCTATCGGATATGAACCAGTTTTCGGGGCCAAAGTAGAGGATGTGTTCCTTGCCTTTTTCATCAATAGAGTATTGTCTTAAAAGTCCCTTTTCTACAAAAAAAGTATCCTTGCAATAATCGCCTTTAGTTAATAAAAACTCTTCCTTTTTAAAGTTTTTGACAGTGCAATTCTCAATGATCGAAGCAATGTCACTTTCGTTAATATTAAGATTTGACGTTAGGAAAGTTGTTAAGTTGAAACTTTTTTGGTTGTAAATCATGGTTGTAAGGTGTGATTGATGTCTGTAGCCATCTTAGTTGATGATTTTAAAGTAACGCTAAAGAAACTGAAAGCAGATGGATTTAGCTAATGCTCGGTGCGCCATTTTATATTACATCCCAAACTTGGTTTTTGATCTTTGGATATGGGTTTGTTGTTTAAAATAGCGTCGAGCGCGTTAATAAGATCCACCCCTGTTACGGGAATTCCGTTGCCAGGTCGAGAACTGTCGAGTTGGCCTCTATAGACCAGTTTTAATTGGTCGTCAAATACATAAAAATCCGGAGTGCAAGCAGCATCATAAGCTTTGGCGACAGCTTGTGTTTGATCATATAGGTAAGGAAAAATAAAGCCGTGCTCTATAGCTAGTTGCTTCATGAATTCTGGGCCATCTTGAGGATAATCTTCAACGGCATTACTGCCAATGGCAACAAATTCGATGCCCTTGCTTTTGTATGTTTTTGCGAGTTTAGCTAATGTAGGGTTGACATGTTTAACAAATGGACAATGGTTGGAAATAAACATCACAACCGTTGCTTTTATTCCTTTGCACTTTGAAAGGTTAAACGGGTCACCGCTTACTGTATCCGCCAAATTAAAATCGGGTGCGGTGGTGCCTAGAGGTAACATGTTTGATGGAGTATTGGCCATAATATTTTATATTGCGAACTGTTTTTAAATTTTAAGTATGGAAAAGATAGTAACTTTTGAGGAGTTTGCCAAAGTTGATTTGCGTATAGGGACCATCATTGAGGTCAATGATTTTCCAAAGGCAAGAAACCCGGCGTATCAATTGACCATTGATTTTGGTGACTTGGGCATTAAGAAATCTTCGGCACAGATTACCACGCTTTATGCGAAGGAGGATTTGTTGCATCGTCAAATTGTAGCTGTTGTTAATTTTCCAAGAAAGCAGATCGCCACATTTATGAGCGAATGTCTGGTGATGGGCGCCGTAAAAGATAAGGATGTGTGCTTGTTGCGACCGGAA
>NZ_DATJCY010000284.1:0-3468 GCF_035577925.1 Gelidibacter sp.
TTTTGTGGCAAATATAAAAAAACCAAAATAGGATAATGAATGGCATTTGAAGGATAAATTTGACTTTTAAACTTACAAGAAAATCGCAACTTCTTTAAGCTTTTAAACCAGGTGCGCCCAACCAAGAGGAAGTGTTGCAAAAGTGGGATGGCCAAGCTGTTTAGAGAACCACAAAATTGAATGGCTTTAAACCTAGTTCTGGAAGCCTTTTGTACTTTTTTTACAGTTAACTTATAGTGTATCGAGGTTGGTGCTTAGACAAAATTATGTACCTATAATAACGCAAAACCAATCAAACAAACTAATCAATCCTAAAAAAACATCTCCCATTTTATCGATTTAGGTGATTATGCAGAGACAATTTATAAAATATATAAAAATTTAACATTAATTTTACATACATGGTCTTTACAGTCCTACTACTTTGGGGTTGCTTTGCAAATATGCTGTTAATCAATCTCATTAATAAACAAAATTTAAAAACCATAAATTACAATTTGACAAAATGCAACCGCAAAGAGGCTAAAAGAAGCATAATCCACTATTTTATGACACTGTTAAAATCATAAAAAATGATGTTTTTATGCAAGTATTGCTATATTTGAGAGGTGCAAAAGGCACAAGGTATTGGCAAAATATGGTCAGAAGGAGTGAGCTGTGAGGCATTTTGTTACGTTTGTTCTTCATTAATCATAATGTTTTTTACAAATATCACAATGGTTCCGTTTTTAATCGGACGCATAGGTGATACCAACATTTGGTGAAAATAAATAACGACTTTTGAATATGGTAAATAATCAAAAGTTTACCTTTAAAACTTTAAATTTACAAAGAAATAAATAATGACAGAGCCTAGAAAAGCCCCCATTGACAAAGTAGTAAAACCTATCCAAAAATTCATACAGCAAGAAAAATCAGGTGGACTGATATTGGGAATAAGTGTAATTGTTGCATTGGTTCTGGCCAACTCTCCGCTAGCAGAGGACTACTATCGTTTTTTTCAGCATAAGTTCGGCTTTGTTTTTGACGGAAAAACGTATTTAGAATACGACATCCATCATTGGATCAATGACGGACTGATGGCTATTTTCTTTTTTGTAGTAGGCCTAGAACTCAAACGGGAAATCGTAGCAGGTGAATTGGCTAAACCACGAAAAGCAATGCTTCCGATTATTGCTGCATTGGGCGGTATGATCATCCCTGCATCAATCTATCTACTTTTCAACCCTACTGGAGAGGTGCACAGTGGCTGGGGTATTCCTATGGCTACAGATATAGCTTTTGCCTTAGGAGTATTATACCTGTTAGGCAATCGGATTCCGTTGGGATTAAAGGTGTTCTTGACTGCTTTGGCTATTATTGATGATTTGGGAGCGGTTTTAGTGATCGCTTTCTTTTATACCTCCGACATTTCTATCATATCCTTACTGCTTGGATTTACTTTTCTTATCATCATGTATGCTGGCAATAAAATGGGGGTAAGAAGTGTTCTTTTTTATGCCCTCTTTGGAATTGGAGGACTTTGGATTGCCTTTTTATTATCAGGAGTCCACGCCACGATTGCTGCAGTTTTAGCAGCTTTCACCATTCCAGCTAACGTAAAAATCAAGGAAGATATATTTGTGTCACGAATTAAGAAACATTTAGCACGTTTTTCGCGTGTAGATCCAAATGATAACATCCCTACCTTAACAAATGATCAGTTGCACATTTTAGAAAAAATGACTACTAATACAGAACGGGCCATCCCCCCTTTACAAAAACTGGAACATGCCATGCATCCATTTGTAACTTTTATAATCATACCCATTTTTGCGCTAGCCAATGCAGGAGTGTCTGTTTTGGATATTGAGCCGGCACAACTATTTAGCACTAATGTGGCTATAGGCGTAGCCTTAGGCTTGTTGGTAGGAAAGGTTTTGGGCGTTATGGGCTTTACCTGGCTGGCAGTGAAGTTGAAGGTTGCACCGTTTCCGACCGGCATGAATCTGAGAAACCTTTTTGGATTGAGCCTATTGGCTTCAATAGGTTTTACGATGTCTTTATTTATAACCGAATTAGCATTTGCAAATGAAATATTTAAAACACAAGCCAAAGTGGGCGTTTTTATCGCATCCATTATTGGTGGAATTTTAGGTTATATGGTACTAAAAAAACAAAAGGCGAAAACAGCCTAATACCTCAAAAAATATAGCATAAGCCTCTTTTAAAGTATTTTTAAAAGAGGCTTTTTTTTAAAACTTTGCCCTCTACGATACTTCATGTAATCATGACTGGGATTTTTTGGTCGGATTCTGATTGCGATCAACTTATATACACTTAATAGCTACAGTATTTCAAAAAACAATTGCGCTTACAGTATTTGATAGCTTATATATTTAGATTAAATTTGGGAGGCACAACCCATTTTGTAAAGTAGTTACTTAGTAATATGATTGGGCATGCCACTAATTATCCTTATTGTTCAATTCAATACAAATAGATTTTTACTATATGAAACCATTACAATTACCAACCTCATTTTGAAGGCCGTTTAGGCAATATCGTGTAAACAGCAACGTGGCGAAACAGTAAAAGATATTGGTAAGGTTTATGAAACAAGAAATACAATCAAAAGAACAGTATAATATTTACGCTATCTAATACCTACTGTCAGATAGATTGACCATATTAACTCATTAGTCATGCACCAACTAGCACAAAATATAATAAATGACTATTGTCAACACAAATTTAGCATGACAAAGAAAGACCTCTAATCTAGCATTTTAAAGTTGAGAAAAGTTTGAGTTATAGGTCCAAAAACAAAGCTCCACATTTTATATAACCTACTTAAGCAGATATTACAGACATAAAAACAATTAAACACCTCAGCTAAAATCGAACTTATAGAAAGGCCCAAAGATGGATTTGAAAAAACAAGTCGAGACATAAAAGAAAATTACAATAAATTTAAGACTAAGAGCCTATTAAAATTTTAACGAAATATTTACTTTGTAGGTATTAATATTTCTTAGTTCTTTTTTATGCTCTTTTTAGCATCTTTTAGCCTTTGATGACATAATTATAAACATAACACTTAAGGAAGAAGCTGAAGCAATTCTTTGTTATGGATAAAAAAGAAGTGCTGCAATAAACGATATAAGTCATGAAAAAACAACTAAACACCTCAGCTAAAATCGAACTTATAGAAACGCTCAAAGATCGATTTGAGAAAAACAAATCGAGACATAGCGGAATCGATTGGACCGAAGTACAAAAAAAGCTTGAAGCCAATCCTGGGAAGTTATGGACATTAAACCAAATGGAACTTTCTGGTGGTGAGCCTGATGTTGTTGACTTTGATAAAAAAACAGGCAAGTATATTTTTATCGATTGCTCAAAAGAAAGTCCTCAGGGGCGGCGAAGTTACTGTTATGACCGAAAAGCATTGGAGCGAAGAAAAGCAAACAAACCAAGTAATAATGC
>NZ_DATJCY010000285.1:0-4936 GCF_035577925.1 Gelidibacter sp.
ACTATTGGATAAAGTAACATCGATAACATCCCGAAAAGCATGACTAATTTAAGCATATTACTCAAATGTTGGTAATGTTTTTTTGTTTTTGCCCCAAACGCTTTGACAGAAATATAAATCAGAGGTGCAATAATCAAGATGACAAAATAAGCGATAATAACTTCAAACTTTAATAAATAGGTAACCAAATAATAAACAACAACAAACAGAACAACAACGGTAAGCGCAAAGACTACTTTTGAAGCTCTTTCCCGCCCAATGGCAATAGGTAAGGTATTCATTCCCGACTTATAATCGCCATCAATATCTTCTATGTCCTTGGTAATTTCACGAACAAGGTTAATGAGAAAAGCGAAGATGGCATAATCCATTAAAATTTTAAAAAATGTTAATTGCGTGGTTTGGTTTTGAGCTGTGATTACAGGGATCAGTTCAAAAACGCCTACAATTAAAATACTCAAACTCACCAAAACCGAAATAAGGATATTGCCTAATAAAAGTGATTGTTTTAAATAGGATGCATAAATATAAAGTAATCCTGAAATGAGCACAAAAATTGCGAAAAAGTTACTTCTTCCGACTAAATTTGAGAGGTAAAACCCGATAAGCACACCAATAATATTGAATGTAAAAAATAGGGTATAGGCGGTTTTTTCTGAAATGCTTTTTCCGATAATTACTTTTGAAGATCGATTGATAGCATCGGTTTCAGTATCATAAATATCGTTAATGATATTTCCTGCCGCAGCAATACAAAGCGTTGAAAGTACTAAAAGTCCAAACCCAAATCCGTTGAGCGTAATCGTTAATTCTGTAGATTCTAAAAAAGGTTCAAACAATGCGTATTTGATGAGAATTTGCACTATGGCAATCATCAAAAGGTTTTTCCAGCGGATTAAATTTAGAATGTTCAAGGGTTGGTTGTCTGTGGTTTGTAGTTTATGGTTTGTGGATTTTCTGTAGTTGATTGTTTGTTTAATTTTTCAACTTCAACTTCAATTTCAATTTCGATTTCAATTAATCGTATTTCGCATCAAAATGTCCATTCCATTTGCCATGTACTTTTAAAACTTGTTCAATGACATCTCTAACACATCCTTGACCACCGTTTTTATGCGAAATATATTTTGAAATGGCTTTAATTTCCGGAACGGCATCTTGCGGACAAGTGGGCAATCCAACCAATTTCATCACTGGATAATCAGGAATGTCATCGCCCATATAAAGAACATTTTCGGGCTTTAAATTGTGTTTTGCCATATAGTCGTTTAGTTCCTCAATTTTATTGTGCGCACCCAAATAAACATCTGTAACACCAAGTTTACGCAAGCGCTCACGTACACCTTCGTTGCTGCCACCAGAAATAATGCAAAGATTAAACCCGGCATCTATGGCCGTTTTCATGGCAAATCCGTCTTTGGTGTGCATGGTCCGCAATAATTCGCCATCAGAGTTTAATAAAATGGTACCGTCGGTAAGTACACCATCAACGTCAAAAATAAAAGTAGTAATGTATTCCAGATATTCCTTATAGCTTTTTTCTTCCATGTGTATTTTGAATGCTTTGAGTTAAGAGTTCGTAAACAGCCCTATGGTGTTCATTTTTTAAGAGGTCTAAATGTTTTTTTAGAGTTTTTTTATCGTTGCGTTTTGCCGGTCCGGTTTGCGCCATATAAGGGGATAAATCCTGGACTTTTTTAGCCGTTTCTAAAATCAGTGGTTTTAAAACGTCAAATTCAACGCCTTGCGATTCGGTGATTTCATGTGCAATGCGGTACAATTGGTTAGTGAAATTATTGACAAATACAGCCGCCAAATGTAAAGATCTCCGTTGATCGGTATTGATTTTATACGATGGACTTCCGATAGTTTTAGCTAAATATTTTAAGGTTTTAAAATCGGTTTTATCCAAGGCTTCTATACAAATCGGCACATTTGCAAAATCTATGGGCGCAGCTTTACTGAAACTTTGTAAAGGATAAAATACGCCACGACGGTTTTTTTTATCAAGATCATGAATGTTTACCGTGCCTGATGTGTGGACGACCAAACGGTTTTCAAAAGGCAATTTGGTCGACACACGTGCAACCGCATCGTCGCTCACGGCAATAATGTATAAATCGGCCTCTTCCAACGTTGACAAATCATCGGTAATATCCACCTTGTTTTTGTAGTGTTTAAGATGATCAATGGTCCTATTATACCATTGTTTTACATGGATATGGTCTGATTGTTCAAAAACATTGAATAAATGCGTGGCAATATTACCCGCACCAAGAATAACTACTGAAATCATGGGGCTAAATTAATGAAGAAATAAGAATTAAAAATAGGAAAGTGAAATTTTGGTCGATAAATGTGATGAATTAATGGATTAGTTCTTTCAAAGTATTTTTAAAAACGATCGATTTTTTAAATATAGACCTTCCGGTCAATAATGGCCAACGCTTTGGTTTTTTCGAGTTTTTTGATGGCCCTGATTACCGTTTCGACACGTAATCCGGTTAAATCCGAAATTTGCTGACGTGTTAAAGGCACTTCAAAACTGGCATCGGTCTTGGAGTTGCCTTTAAGATGTTGCAATAGCGTAATAATGCGGTGTTCTGGTGGATAAATGGAAACCTCACGCATTATTTTAGCTTTATAAACCATCCGTTTGCAAATTAATTTGGTGAATTGTAAATGAATATCCGGATAGGTTTTTAAGAGGTCGAAAAAGGATACCTTTGGAAGTAAATATATTTCTGAAGGTTCAAGGGCCAATGCCGTTGCGGGATATTTAAAAACTCCAAAAAGCGGCGGTTCGCCAAACGAATCGCCATTTTCAAAAAAGCCTTGTATAAATTCCTTGCCATCTTCGGTAAGATTAAACATTTTGACTTGGCCGGTTTTAATCTGGAAATAGAATTCGGCATATTCGCCTTCATGGATTATCGATTGATCTTTTGAATAGTATTTTAATCGTGCTCCAAATTGTAGGATAATATCTTCAGGAATCATGATTCTTATGATTTGAATCATAAAAGTACGGATAAACGTTTAGGAACTTTGTAATAATTAACTAAAATCTATAAATTATGTCATTATATACAAAAGGACTCCACGATTATAAAGAACATTTAACCCTTTATGTTCCATTGTCTATTATTTTTCAAAGCTGTTTAGGCGGCATTGCAGCTATGTTTATCCTTGCCAACAGTACACACGGCACATTTCATTTCTTGGACTTAATATTAGTTACTAGCTTTGCCATGGCATATAATGGTGCGCTGTATGCTGAAATGAAGCCTAAGGTTCTTTTTAATTTGTTTGTTTTAACAATTTTTGTGCACACCCTATTTCTAATCATTAATATGATTCGATTGGCGTAGTTTAAAATGGAGAAAAAAGAGATTGAAAATCGGGAAGATGTATTTTTGCTCGTCTCGGAGTTTTATAAAAAAATCAGGAAAGATCCGGAGTTGGGACCATTTTT
The DNA here is from genome assembly GCF_035577925.1 of Gelidibacter sp. GTDB lineage: Bacteria > Bacteroidota > Bacteroidia > Flavobacteriales > Flavobacteriaceae > Gelidibacter. The sequence goes on from NZ_DATJCY010000285.1 coordinate 3,476, forward strand.
CAACCGTGTGATAAAAGATTGGGATGCCCATATTGAGCGTTTGACGACATTTTGGGAAAGCAGTTTGTTTATCACCAAAAAACTGGAAAACAGGTATTATGGCAATCCGTTACAAGTTCATATACAAGTTGATCAAGAAAACCACAATAGCATAACACAAGTGCATTTTGGACTTTGGATGAATTTATGGTTTCAAACACTCGATGAGTATTTTGAAGGTGAAATAGCCCAAAATGCTAAAAACCGCGCTCGTAAAATGGGATCGTTCATGTATTTGAATATTTTTGAAGCAAGACAACATCAAATTTAGAGGCTTGACTTGTTGATTTCTACTTGCTTTAAAATGAAATTTAAGCGCTAATTTCTTAATCAATATTTGAGATTAAGAAGCGCTATTAAATCAAATAAAGGCAATCAGTTACAGATGTTATTTTTGTCTTTTCGTCAGATAATTCCTAACAAATAGTTTTTTTGTAGGATGGCTATCTTTCTTCAATGGTTTTTTGGATGAGACTATACCTTATTAAATACCTCTCAACTTTAACATCTTTTAATCTACTATACTTCAACAAAAAAGACTAAATTTGCATCGCTTAAAATAAGTGCAAAACTCAGTTCTTCTATCATGCAAAAAAGACTCGCTAACATCCTTTTCTCTACACGATTAACCGCTATTTTATTTATTGTTTTTGCCGTAGCTATGGCAATTGGGACGTTTTTAGATGCCAATCAAGAAACATCGCCAACACCATATACGCGACATCTTATCTATAATGCATGGTGGTTTGAACTTATAATGTTGATTTTTATGATCAATTTTATTGGTAATATTCCACGTTACCGATTGTGGCGAAAAGAAAAATGGGCTACCTTACTTCTGCACTTATCATTTGTATTGGTCATTTTTGGTGCGTTTATAACCCGTTATATCGGTTATGAAGGCATGATGCATATTCGTGAAGGAAATGCCGAAAGTCAATTTTTATCACAAAAAACCTATGTAACCATCTATCTTGATGGTGATTATATGGTTGATGGCGTAGCACAACGAAAAATCATTGAACGCGAAGTTGATTTCTCTTACCGATTGGATAATAAGTTTAAGGTTGAAACCGATTATAATAATATTCCTGTAAGCATTGAACTCGAAAAATTTATCAAATCGGCTGAAGTTGATGTCATTCCAGATGAGTCCGGCGAATCTTACCTTAAAATTGTAGAAGCTGGCGACGGACAGCCACATAATCATTTTTTGAAAGTTGGCGAAGTTCAAAATTTACACAATGTTTTGATCGCCTTGGATAAGCCAACACCTGGCGCCATAAACATTACTTCAACGCCAGATGGTCTGACGATCGAGTCTCCTTACGAAGGCGATTATATGACCATGGCTACACGTGCTACCGGATTGGTTGTGAAAGACAGTGTGCAGCCCTTAATTTTAAGATCGCGTTATGCTAT
>NZ_DATJCY010000286.1:0-2388 GCF_035577925.1 Gelidibacter sp.
ACGGGAACTTACAAAATGTTAAAATAAAAGGTTGTTTATTTTTTAAGTAGCTAGTTAATACACACTTTTATTAATTAAATATTAAAAAAAACAGAAATGTTATCTTTATGGCTTGATTTAAAGAGGCTTTTAACTCCTCAGGCACTTTCAGAAAACGGTTGATTTTTTGAAACAGGTCTTTACAATTTCTGGCTTTATTGATGTATTATTGGTTAAGTTGTTCTTTTTTTATGATAGGATTGGATTTTACCGTTTTTTCCTGACGACAGGGCGCACGTTCCCTTTAGTTTTTTTGCCAATTTAAAATCAGGCTGCTTTTTGGTTCAAGTTAGCGTGCATTCGCCTTCCTATTTCCAATGCATTTGCTGTGTGGATCCCGAAGAATATCCAAAGTATTTCAGTTTTCTTAGTTTTGGCCTTGATCTTTTTGAGGTGGTAATGTTCTTTTTCCTTGCCAAAACTGCCTTCTAATCTCGAAGCTCTCTCTTTGGTGATTTGTGCCTTTAGCTTCTTTTCGTCCGCATAGCCTTTGGGCAGCTTTCCCTTGCGCTTAAAATCTGTCTTTATCCCATGCCCGGTCACAAACTTTCTGTTTTTATTGGTAGCGTAGATGGCATCAGCACCCAGTACCTTTAGTTTCCTTTTGGTAAGGCCTTGTGTTTTATAGACTGTGGATTGCAGCCTTGTGCCTTCATTGAAGGCATCAAAGCTGATATGTTCTATGAAATTGATCCCATCAACCTGTACTTTATTGACCTTAGCTCCAAACTCAACAGGTTTGACTTCTTTGCCCCTGACAATGGGCCGTATGTAATCTTTCGAGATGCTAACGATGCGATCTTTTATTCTCTCCCCGGTCCTGAAATGTTCTTCTTGCTGTTTGCAGATTTTCCTTATGGTTGCCACTCTTCTGTAGTAGCGTACCGTAAAGGTCAGGTCGTGGGATTTTCGCAATTGATCCTCAAAACCTATAAACTTCTTTAGCAATTTGAGCAGCGCCCTTGTCAAGCTTACCCGTTTTTTATTGGTCTTGCGGCGCATCTTGCTAAAGCTTTGGTAACGACGTTTCCACTTTAGGTACTTACTGCGGACCATCCTGGTCCCTAAAATACGGCAGGTTTTACGTAGCTGATTGTACAACCAGCTCGTTGCCTCCCATAACAGTTTCTGTACAGTGGGATAACGCAGTTCACTCTCATAGCAAGTGGCATCTGTGGTGGCTTGATTGGCACTGGCGATAAAGTCGGACCAGTGCCCGTAGAATGTTTTTTCTGTGGAATCTATATCAAGGTGGTCTGCCAGCTCACATCTTATTTGACTGACGATCTTGTAATTGTCAAGACGCTTGTCGCCCAAGGCAATGTCACAAAAGAATTGATATTCCAAATTGCCATTTAGCTGTTCCACCAGCTTTCTATCGGAACAGCAGGCATAATGTTTTAAGAACATTAATCCCAAACGACCTTTGGGACTAAAGAGCATGTCGCGTCCATGTTTCTCTTCAGTAAGGTTGAAATGGGAAACCAAATTGTCCCAGGGAATGGCCTGATGTATTTTTCCCAGGTCGCTTTCTATAAATCGCGAGTAAAAATTGTCATAATCCTCGCTCAGGGGAAAAAAGAGAAAAACGACCTTGCAGGTCAGAAATTCTTTGTACTTTCATGATAGATTATTTTTGGAAACCCCGTATTTTGACATTATAGGTCATTTTCGGGGTTTTTGTTACTATAAATATACAATAAAACCCTTGTAAATACAAGGGTTTTAAGGCTTTCTGAAAGTGCCGATAAAGTCATTTCCCAAATCGAATTCGTTAATCACGATTTTAAACCAAATATAATAGACTTCAAAGGCAACAAGTTTCTTTTCTCAAAATTGGAAAACAAAACCAGTTCCGAAATCAATTTCTATAAATTTGCAAATTTTACGTTTTATTCAGATAGCAAAGGTCGCGGACAAGTATTAACTCTTTATGATCTTAAACTCTAAAGCTTTCAATCACGTCGTTTAACCGTTAAATTTCGCTTATTTAAGGACATCTCCATATTGATCGTTATAAATGAAAGCCATATCATCATATAACTTTTCAGGCTCATAAACATAGGACCACAAACGATCATCATTAATAAACTGACCTGTACCTAATTCAGTAATTGTCCCATTATTTGGAATCTCTCTCTTTATAACCACAAAAGACTCAAAGTCTTTACCTAATAATTGATCTATTTCATATGACTTTCCTGTAAAATCAAGGTTGACGACTTCGTCTTTACCATCAAATTTAACATGTAAAAAGAACATACTATCTAAATTGGCTTTGCTTTTATCAGTAAGGATGTAATACAAGGTATGATCGTCCAGCAGTAAGTCGTATCCTTCTTGATGCTT
>NZ_DATJCY010000287.1:0-16064 GCF_035577925.1 Gelidibacter sp.
AAAAACTTAGAAAGTTTATTCAGGGAATTAACAGCACAATAAGTTGTTATTCAATAATCAAACGGCCCGTATAAAACGTTTGAACATCAACCACTGGTGGTTCATTGACTAAAATAACATTGCCCGTACTTCTAATTTCTCCTTTTATTGATGTTCTCGCATTAAGGATCATATCATTACTGCTGCGCTGAAAAAAATTGATATTTTGCGCAATTAAATGCCGTCCTTCAAAGCGTGAGTTTCCGGCATAAAATCCAATAGTTAAATGCTCAACCGTTCCGCTTAAAAACATGTGAGATTGGTTATTGTTAAGGACATTCAGGTTTTGGCAATTGACTTCCAATTTAAAATCGCCAACCGTATGATAATTACCTTCCTGTCCAAAATCTTCAGAAATCAATGATAAATTAGGATAGTTTAAAACGCCTTGACCTAAAGTAGTCAATCCGGTGCTCGATCGGATTTGGGTAATATTTGGTGCGCTAACATAAATTTTAGTAATACCATAATCCCTTACAAGATTGCAGCCATTATCATCTTTTAAAATAAGTTGTCCATTATCAACACTAACTACGATATCATCCATTAAATACTCGCCAGTTTCAATAATAACCTTTTGTTCCGCGGCTTGTTTGATGATAAGCTGTACACGTTCAAAAACCACAATGCTGCTAAAATCTGGAACAACAACTTCTTTTTGAACAATAGCCCCAGAGTTTTGAAAACAATCTGGTACATTCGTTCCGTTGCAAGAAAACAATAAAATGACGACGGTTAAGTAAATTAATTTTTTCATGTCTTTATTTTAAAACCTAATACCCACTCCAAATTCCACTGCTTCGGCTTTGGCAACATGCGCTTTTAAAGTGATGGCTCCAAAAAACTGATCTCCAAAATAACGTTTCAAACCAATCCTATTATAAATACGGCCTTCAAAATCATAAGGGTAATACACATAATAACCCAATTGAGTAATAAAAGACATTTTATTGATAAATAATTCGTGACCTACAAAAATGCCCAATCGTTTGTAATCTGTATCAGGATCAACATTGTATTCCGGATAAGCGACAGAATAATAATAAATCAATTCCTTTAAAAAATTCGCAAAAAACACTTCGGTGCCAACGTGAAGTGCACTTTTTCTATTAATACGTTTATCAACATAAAAAGACAGATTATAAAATGGAAATTGCCCCATGCCCACCACATCACTTTCATTAATACCAGTACTAAAGGCAAGGTTGTATTTTATTTTTTCAGTAAACTTCTTAGTTTCTGTTGAAGGTTGAAAATCAGGTTCTTTATCATAGTCCAACAGATAATTGGCGCCAATATTAAAAGCTAACGTATTTGTAGAATTGTTGGGCGCTTTAACATTGGCATTGGAATAATGTACCACAGATATCCCAGCCTGAAATCCCAAACCTTTCCATACCTTCTCCTTTTTATAATTGAGCATAAAATAGGTACTGCTCAACAAATCTGAGCCATAAGCTGTGTTTATATAATTCGCTTCCCTTTCATAAGGATTTGTGGTGTAAGCGATGCCCTGGCCAATTCTGAAATTCAGATTTCTATTTAAAAAATAAAAATTATAATGCGCGTACAGTCCATAATTTTTACCGAGATACAAGTTTTTCATATCCTGATAAATGAATGAAACTCCATAATCGGGATAATTATAACGACTTTCCCACGGCTGAAATCCGTAGGTTTTTTTATTGTAACTCAAAATCAAACCCGTTGGGTGATCTGTTATAAGGTGCGCTATATCAGGATTGTGCTCAAGAATAGTTCCTTGAAAATAATTGACATCCAAACTGAACACATTTGGATCTTTTTCTTGGGCGTACAGCAACGAACACATTAAACATACGACACCTACTAATAATGGCTTCATCCGATTGGGTTATTCGGCAAAATTAAACGAATTATTAAAACCCTAAAGCTTCTGGCACTGTATCTCGATAACTTAACATTATAAATGGTCATTTCGAAGTTAAAAAACTTGCGATGCAATGGTATGAATATTATCGCTTTTTCCCATTGAATAGTAATGTAACACAGGAATTCCTGCTTGTTGCAACTCTTTGGATTGCTGAATACACCATTCAATACCTACTTGTTTTACCTCAGCATTATCCTTACACTTAATGATTTCCTGAATTAGATCTTCTGGCAAATCGACATGAAAACGGTGTGGCAATAAATTGAGTTGTTTTTTGGTGGCAATAGGTTTTAATCCAGGAATAATCGGAACGGTAATTCCTTGACTTCTGCATTTTTCGACAAAATCAAAATACTTCTGATTATCGAAAAACATTTGGGTAACCACATATTCGGCACCGTTAGCGATTTTCTTTTTCAAAAAATGAATATCACTGTCCAAACTCGGGGCTTCCATGTGTTTTTCGGGATATCCCGCTACGCCAATGCAGAAATTGGTTTTTGAAGTATCCTGAAGACCTTCGTCCAAATAAATCCCTTCATTAAGCGCTTTAATTTGTTTTACCAAACCATTGGCGTAAGCATGACCTTCGGATTCGGGGATGAAATACGTTTCGGTTTTAACAGCATCACCACGCAGCGCCATTACATTATCAATTCCCAAAAAATCAAGATCAATCAAAAAGTTTTCGGTATCTTCCTTTGTGAAACCTCCACATAAAATATGAGGAATGGCATCGACCTTAAAACGGTTTTGAATGGCTGCACAAATACCAACCGTCCCCGGACGTTTTTTGACCACTTGTTTTTTAAGTAACCCGTTGGACTGTTCTTTATAAACATATTCTTCACGATGGTAAGTGACGTCAATAAAAGGAGGATTAAAATCCATTAACGGCTCAATATTATCAAAAATAGATTTAATATTTTGACCTTTTAACGGTGGTAAAATCTCGAACGAAAATTGTGTATTTCCGTTAGCTTGTGCGATGTGTTCTGTTACTTTCATGTTTATTCCCCACAAAAACGGGGACCTTTATTTACCGCAAATACACGAATGTATTCAATGGTTTACAATTAATAATTTATTTTTTCTCTAGGTTTCTCTAGTTCTGCTATTAATCCGCTAAATTAGGACTCAGCCATTTTTCAGCTTCTTCGTTGCTCATTCCACGACGTTTGGCATAATCCTTTAATTGGTCATCGGTTATTTTACCCAATCCAAAATACTTGGCTTCTGGATTTGCAAAATAATAACCCGAAACACTTGCTGCTGGCCACATTGCCAAACTATCAGTAATTTCGACACCAATATTTTCTTTGACCTGTAACAATTTCCAAATCGTCAACTTCTCTAAATGGTCTGGACATGCCGGATATCCTGGTGCTGGACGAATTCCTTTATAAACTTCTTTAATCAATTCGTCATTTGATAAATCCTCATCAGAATCATAGCCCCAATAATTAGTTCGCACTTCCTTGTGCAAATATTCTGCAAAAGCTTCGGCAAGCCTATCAGCAATAGCTTTGATCATAATAGCGTTATAATCGTCAAGATCTTCTTCATATTTTTTAGCTAATTCTGCAGTTCCAAATCCGGTAGAAACACAGAAACATCCCATATAATCTTGTTTTCCTGAATCTTTAGGTGCTATAAAATCTGCTAAAGCGAGGTTTGGAATTCCTTCTCGTTTATCGAGTTGCTGACGAAGCGTTAAAAAGGTTACTTGAGTTTCACCAGATTCATCGTAAATTTCAATATCATCATCATTCACCGTATTGGCATTAAACAATCCGAAGATGGCTTTTGCTTTTAAAAGTTTGCCATCTATTACTTTTTTCAATAATGCTTTGGCATCTGCAAAAAGCTCTGCAGCTTGTTCTCCAACGACTTCATCAGTGAGAATATCTGGATATTTTCCGTGCAAATCCCAACTCCTAAAAAACGGACTCCAGTCGATAAAATCTTCTAATTTAGAAAGGTCAAAATCCTGAATAATCTGAACACCTAATTGATTAGGTTTAGCAATAACAGAAGTTTCCCAATCTATTTTATATTTTCGTTTTCGCGCCTCCTCAATGTTGACAAAGTTTTTGGTTTTTCCACGTTTTAAAAACTGCTCACGAAATTTTTCATATTCTTCACGAATTTGTTCTTTATATATCTTATTGTCCTTTTGAAGCAAACTGCCCACAACAGTTACCGCTCTTGAGGCATCATTAACGTGCACAACGGTATGTCCATAATTTGGCGCAATCTTAACAGCAGCATGTGCTCTAGACGTTGTTGCACCACCAATTAGTAATGGAATAGTGATGTTTTTCTTTTCCATTTCTTTGGACACATACACCATTTCGTCCAACGAAGGCGTAATCAATCCGCTTAATCCAATAATATCAACGTTTTCCCTAAGTGCCGTTTCGATGATTTTTTCTGGCGGCACCATGACACCCAAATCGATGATTTCATAATTATTACATCCCAAAACAACGCTCACAATATTTTTCCCGATATCATGCACATCACCTTTAACGGTTGCCATCAACACACGACCTGCAAAAGCTTGCTTTCCATCTTTTTCTGCTTCAATAAATGGTTGTAGATAAGCGACTGCTTTTTTCATGACACGGGCTGATTTTACCACCTGTGGCAAAAACATTTTTCCGCTGCCAAATAAATCGCCAACCACGCTCATTCCAATCATCAAATGGCCTTCAATAACCTCAATAGGTTTTGAACTTTCTTGACGCGCTATTTCAACATCTTCTATAATAAAAGTTTCGATACCTTTCACCAAAGCATGTGTAATACGATCTTGTAACGGATCATTTCGCCATTCCAAAATCTTAGCAATATCTTCCTTTTTATCGCCTTTGACCTTTTCTGAAAAATCCAACAAACGTTCGGTAGCATCGTCACGTCTATCAAACAAAACATCTTCGACATGCTCCAATAAATCTTTCGGAATTTCGTCATAAATCTCCAACATCGTCGGATTAACGATACCCATATTCATTCCGTGCTGAATGGCATGGTACAAAAATGCGGAGTTGATGGCTTCACGAACGACCGTATTTCCTCTAAACGAAAAAGAAACGTTGCTCACACCACCAGAAACATTGGCATAAGGCAAGTTTTCACGAATCCATTTGGTGGCATTAAAAAAGTCCAAAGCATTCAAGCGATGTTCTTCCATTCCTGTAGCAACAGGAAAAATATTAGGGTCAAAAATAATATCCTGTGGCGGAAATTTGACTTTATTGACCAAAATATCATACGATCGTTTACAAATCTCAATACGTCGCTCTAAAGTATCTGCCTGTCCATCTTCATCAAAAGCCATCACAATCACTGCTGCGCCATAGCGTTTTACCAATTTAGCATGGTGAATAAACGTGGCTTCGCCTTCCTTTAAACTGATGGAGTTGACCACGGATTTTCCTTGAACGACCTTTAATCCGGCTTCAATAATTTCCCACTTGGAACTATCAATCATGATGGGCAATTTGGCAATATCGGGTTCTGAGGCAATAAGGTTTAAAAACTTGGTCATTGCATAAACGCCGTCCAACATGCCCTCGTCCATATTCACATCGATAATCTGCGCACCACCTTCAACTTGGTCACGAGCTACGTCCAATGCTTCGTTATATTTTTCTTCTTTTATGAGACGTAAAAATTTACGCGATCCGGTAACATTGGTACGCTCGCCAACATTTATAAAATTGCTTTCGGGAGTAACCACCAAAGGCTCCAAACCAGAAAGTGTTAAGTATTTATTTTTCTTCTTCATTTTCCCTATGCTTCAATTTGACGTGGTTTATAATTTTGGGCAGTATCTGCAATCAACTTTATATGTTCTGGTGTAGATCCACAACATCCTCCAATAATATTGATCAGTCCATCTTTCAGATATTCTTCAATCAACATGTTCATTTGATCAGCAGTCTGTTCATATTCCCCAAAGGCATTTGGCAAACCTGCATTGGGATGTGCCGAGGTATAAAATTCTGTTTCGTTGGATAAACGCTGTAAATAAGGTTTTAATTGGTCTGCACCAAGTGCGCAATTAAAACCAACGCTCAATAAAGGAATATGTGAGATGGACATTAAAAATGCTTCAACCGTTTGTCCTGAAAGTGTTCTTCCTGAAGCATCGGTAATCGTACCAGACACCATAATCGGGATATCGAGATTGCGCTCCTCCCTTATTTCCTCAATGGCAAATAAGGCTGCTTTTGCATTTAAAGTATCGAAAATGGTTTCTACCAAAAGTAGGTCCACTCCACCATCAATTAATGCCTCCGCTTGTTGTTTGTAAGCAATGCGCAATTCATCAAAAGTGATGGCTCGAAATTCGGGTTTGTTGACGTCTGGCGATAAACTCGCTGTTTTATTGGTAGGTCCAATACTTCCCGCTACAAAACGTGGTTTTTCAGGATTGGCTTTAGTAAACTCATCAGCCACTTGACGGGCTATTTTAGCAGATTCGAAATTAAGTTCATAAACCAAATTTTCCATGTTATAATCGGCCATGGCAATGGTTGTACTCGAAAATGTATTGGTCTCGGCAATATCCGCACCAGCTTCAAAATATTGACGATGTACATCAGCAATAGCCTGAGGTTGCGTCAATGACAACAAGTCATTATTGCCTTTTAGTGAGCTTGGATAATCTTTAAAACGTTGGCCACGAAAATCTTCTTCAGAAAAATTATAACGTTGCAACATGGTTCCCATGGCGCCATCAAGAATAAGAATACGATCTTGTAAAATTTGATTTAAATCTGACATTTTTTAAAATAATAATAAATAATGTCATCAGGAAAGTGAGGAAATAAAACACTTTGGTTATCTGTCTAAATTCTGAAAAAAATCAGAATCAAGTAGAATTTAGCACCTTCTTAAAAATGAGATTCCTGCCTACACAGGAAATTTAAGGGTTGCTAAGGCTTCAACGGGTCTAATCCCTCTGCCTTTCGTGATAACAATTAATAATTAGTATGAACTGCGGGCGAAATTAAGCGATAAATATCTTATAACCAACTTTAGTCGAACAATTCTGAAGACAAATACCTATCGCCAATATCACAAATGATAGCTACAAGGATTCCTTTGTCTAGCTTTTCAGCAACTTTCAAAGCGGCAGATACAGCACCACCACTACTCATACCCGCAAAGACACCCTCTTCTTTAGCAAGTCTATTAGTTGCAACTTTTGCTTCCATTTCACTCACTTCAACAAGCTCATCGACTTTAGAGCGGTCAAATATTTTGGGAAGATATGCCTCTGGCCATTTGCGAATACCCGGAATTTTAGCACCATCAGTAGGTTGAGCACCTATAATTTTAATGTCTGGATTCTGTTCTTTTAAGAACTTCGAGACCCCCATGATCGTTCCTGTCGTGCCCATAGCCGAGATAAAATGGGTAATTTCACCCTGAGTATCACGCCAAATTTCGGGTCCAGTACTTTTGTAATGGGCTTTCCAATTGTCGTCATTTGCAAATTGGTTCAACATAAAGTAGCCTTTATCCCGTTGAAGTTTTTCAGCGGTATCCCGAGCGCCTTCAATACCATTTTCCGCAGAAGTCAAAATTAATTCTGCACCATAGGCACGCATGGTTTTGATGCGTTCTTCGGTAGAATTCTCGGGCATGACCAAGACCATTTTTAAGCCGAGCAATTGAGCAATAAATGCTAAAGCAATACCGGTATTACCGCTAGTGGCTTCTACTAAATGATCTCCTTTTTTTATGTCGCCACGGTTAAGTGCCTCCGAAATCATGTTATAAGCAGCGCGATCCTTAACACTACCTCCGGGATTTTTTCCTTCCAATTTTAAAAATAAACGGACACCTTCTTTATGAATAATATTTTTTACTTCAATAAGAGGCGTATTTCCTATTTGGTCTAGAATAGATTGACTTTGAATCATTTTTTTCGGGTGCTAATTTTAATTTCCGTTTGATAAGTAACGAGTGAATTTTCTGGTACCGATTCGGTAATCCATACATTGGCTCCAATAATACTATTTGCTCCAATAACAATGTCACCACCCAAAATGGTAGCATTGGCATAAATGGTAACATGATCCTCAATAGTAGGATGCCGTTTAGTTGAAGACAAGCTTTTCTTAATTTGAATTCCGCCAAGAGTTACCCCTTGATAAATTTTAACGTTATTTTTAATAATAGAGGTTTCACCAATAACGATGCCTGTGCCGTGATCAATAAAAAAAGAATTCCCGATAGTAGCACCGGGATGGATATCGATGCCTGTGACACCGTGAGCGTATTCACTCATCATCCTAGAAAACACATGGGCTTTTAACTGATACAATTGGTGACTCAATCTGTATATTGCAATAGCATGAAATCCGGGATATGCTAAATATACTTCAGACAAGCTCTTTGCTGCAGGATCATGTTTTTCAATCGCCATGGCATCCAAATCAAGTTTCTCTCGGATTTCAGGAAAATGTTCCTCAAAACGTTCCCATAAAATTTGGCTATCCGGTAAATCAAGTTTTGTGGCAATGTTTAAAAACATCTCTTTTAATAAAGCGCTGTTTTGTATTTTATAATCCTCATCAAAAAGCATATAAAACAATCCTTTGGAAAAGAGTTTTACAGTGTCTTTTAAACAAATATTATAGTTTTTATATTTTTTACTATCGTTGAAAGTTTCGCTCATACTTCCAATATTACACATTATTATTCTTTACTTTACTTTCATTAAACAAATTTTAACACCTTGTTATAAGATGGCCTGCACAACTGCTTTTGGCGCTTCTTTACGCGTACCGTCAAAACCATCAATACCACTGACCGTTGTATATTTAAGCACATATTTTTTGCCTGGATTGATGATTTGGTAAGCAGATTGGCACATTAATGTCGCTTCATGAAAACCACAAAGAATCAATTTTAATTTCCCCGGATAAGTATTGACATCGCCTATGGCATAAATTCCCGGGATATTGGTTTGATAATCAAAAGTATCTACTTTGATGGCGTTTTTCTCGATCTCCAAACCCCATTCGCTTATCGGTCCCAACTTTGGTGACAGCCCGAAAAGCGGAATAAAATAATCCGCTTCATACCAAATTTCTGTTCCCTCTTGTACAATAGTAAGTTGTTCTAATTTTCCATTTCCATGCAGTTGTGTGACTTCTGCAGGGGTAATGAGATTAATTTTGCCAAGAAGTTTTAGTTCCTGAACCTTTTCAACCGAATCTAAAGCTCCTCTAAACTCATTACGTCTATGAACCAAAGTAACTTCTGCTGCTATATCGGCCAAGAAAATACTCCAATCTAATGCCGAATCTCCACCGCCAGAAATCACCACTTTCTTACCTCGATATATTTCTGGATCCCTAATAAAGTAATCGACCCCAAAATCTTCATAAATTTCAAGATTATCAATCAAAGGCTTTCTTGGCTCAAAGCTTCCCAAACCTCCAGCAATGGCAACAATAGGCGCCTTATGTCTTGTGCCTTTATTGGTGGTAACAATAAAACTGCCGTCTTCTTGCCTTTCTATAGTTTCTGCACGTTCGCCCAAAGTAAATCCAGGTTCAAATTGTTTGCCTTGCTCCAAAAGGTTTTTGGTCAAATCTCCAGCTAAAATATCAGGAACTCCAGGAATGTCATAAATGGGTTTTTTGGGATATAATTCCGAACACTGACCTCCAGGTTGTGGCAAGGCGTCTATCAAATGACATTTGAGCTTTAGCAATCCCGCTTCAAAAACGGTAAATAAGCCTGTAGGGCCTGCTCCTATTATTAAGATATCTGTTGTAATCATGTTATTTGCTAATTAATGTTTCGGTAATTTTGTTGAGTGCCATCACTTTCTGCTCAAAACTACCTTTTAATGTTTTTCTGTATGTATTTAGATTTTCCACCAAAATATTGACATCATCTGGAAGAACCTCTTCAAAGAATTCTCGAAGTCTTTTGGCGGTGGTTGGTGATTTACCATTGGTAGAAATGGCAACTTTAACATTGCCTTTTGTAACAATACCACCCAAATAAAAATCGCACAACTCTGGAGTATCAGCAACATTGATCAATACATTGCGACGCTTCGCATCTTTATAAATTTGCTGGTTAACCTCTAAATTGTCTGTAGCGGCAATGACCAAATCTTTATCACATAAAAACGCTTCGTTGTAAGCCTTAAGAATTAAGGTTACGTTAAATTCTTTTGCTAATATTTTCACCTCATCTTTAAAAAAGGGAGCAACCATTACCACATTGCTATTGGGGCTTGATTTTAGCAAAAAAGTAAGTTTTTCTAAGCCCACATTCCCGCCTCCAACAATCAAGGTTTGGATTTTATTCATTTTTAAGAAAATTGGATATAAGTTGTTTCGTTCCATTCTTTTTAGACCATTAAGGGATGGTGATTAAATTGCTTTAACGTAGCATTTAGTTTTACCCGCTGATTAACAACTTCGCCAATTACAATGATTGCAGGATTGGACAAGCTTCGTTTTTCAACCACATCACAAATAGTTGAGATGGTTCCTGTTCCAAATTTCTCGTTTTCGGTAGTTCCGTTTTGAATAACTGCCACAGGTGTATCTTGCTTTCCTTGTGCTGAAAAAACCGTCACAATCTCAGACAGCTTTCCCATGCCCATTAAAATAACCACAGTTGCGGTAGATTGTGCCGCTAGTTTGACATCATTTGATAACTGATGCGATCTAGTGGTGCCAGTAATGACCCAAAAACTTTCGGAAGTACCTCGTTTTGTCAAAGGAATTCCTTGATAGGCTGGAACGGCCAACGCTGACGAAATTCCAGGAATCATCGCTGTTTCTATTCCGTATTGATGTGCAAAATCGATTTCTTCTGCACCTCTTCCAAAAACAAAAGGATCACCACCTTTTAAACGAACCACATGACCATACGATTTTGCACGTGCTACAATCAAATCGTTAATTTGATTTTGCTCATAGGCGTAATAGCCTTTGCGCTTGCCTACAAATAGGAGCTCTGCATGATCCGAAGCATAATCCAATAAGGCAAAGTTAATTAGCGCATCATATAAAATTACATTGGCAGATGCTATGGCTTTGATGGCTTTAATCGTGATGAGTTCTGGATCTCCTGGTCCTGCGCCAACAACGGTTAATTTTGGTGTTATCATTTGTTTGTTTTTTTTAAACCTACAAGGTTTTGAAAACCTTGCAGGTTAGTTTTGAAAACCTTGTAGGTAACGGTTTAGAGCCTATATTGCAACAGCTTGTTTGTGCGCTCTAAATACTCTTGCCTTATCTAAAATATTCACTGCATTTTGAATATATTTTTTGGCAAATGCATCTGTTGGTGCATTGGTTTTTATTTGATAAATGACTTCTGAAAATGACGTTCCCAAATCGATTTTTTGGGGTTCGACAAATTCAACATCAAACTGATTTATAATGCCTGCTTGGGTATTTGTGACTATATCTTCTGAAATTAAAAGTGCTTTTGCAGCATTGACCATAGCCGTATAAGCCAAATAGATTGCATTGGAATATACTTTATGAGATAATGCTTCTTTAGCTCTGTCAATTTTCTCTTCGCTTTCCAAAAACAAAGTAGCAACCAAATCAATTACAACACCAGCACATTCACCAATTCCAATGGCTTTTATATAATCTTCATTAGTTCCCCAATCTATAAAGTCGTCTTGTGTTAAGTTCGTTACATCAGAAAGGTCAGTTAAAAGATTATAAAAGTATTTTTCACCTTTTGCTAAATAATAATCCAAAAACGATTTTCCGTTAGCATTGGCTTCAAAATCATTTAATATACGCCGTAAGGCTTCTGGCCCTCTTTTGCTAGGTATTTTTACCACTTTGTCAGCGTATACGCCTTTTCCGTTACCCAAATTTCCACCACCAAGCAAAACCTGAAGCGCAGGTGCCACCAATTTATCTGGAGTACGCATTGACATTCCTTGAAATCCGATATTTGCCATATTATGCTGGCCACAAGCATTCATACAGCCACTTATTTTTATAACAAGATCTTTATTTTTAACATATTGTGGATATTCTGTTTTAATAACACGCTCCAACTCTTCGGCAATACCAGTACTACTTGCAATGCCCAAATTACAAGTATCCGTTCCGGGACAAGCGGTTATATCCACCGCTTTATTATAGCCCAACTCAGCAAAACCCAACCGATCCAATTCTTGATAAAAAAATGGTAATAATTCCTCTTTTACAAAAGGAATAAGGATATTTTGGCGCAAGGTCAAGCGGATTTCCCCAGCCGCATAATTTTCAACCAAATCCGCTAAGAGACGTGCTTTATCAGTATAGAAATCGCCCAACAACACTTTAACACCTATGGCCACATAACCTTGTTGCTTTTGCGGAATGAGGTTGGTAGCTTTCCAAGCTTCAAATGCAGGTATATTTTTGATGTGAACATTTGGTACTTCAACGCTAACTGGCACGGATATCGGATAATCCTCTACATTAATTGGAATAGACTGGTTTGAAATGGCATTTTGCTCTTCATCCAACAACCGTTTGAACGCTTCTAAACCTATACTACTAATCAAAAATTTCATACGAGCTTTGGAGCGACTTTTTCGTTCACCATGACGATCAAAAACACGTAATACACCTTCCATAAGTGGAATTATTCTGTCGGTTGGCAAAAAATCATAAAGCACATCGGCAAGTCGTGGTTGTGATCCCAGTCCACCACCCAACATGACTTTAAATCCTCTGACACCATTTTCCATTTTGGCTATAAAACCCAAATCATGCATGTATGACAATCCTGAATCTTCATCAGAAGCCGAAAACGACACCTTAAATTTCCGACCCATTTCCTGACAGATGGGGTTGCGCAAAAAGAACTTAAAAACAGCATCGGCATAGGGTGACACATCAAAAGGTTCATTGCGGTCAATCCCAGCAGTTTCACTAGCTGTAACATTCCTAACGGTATTGCCACAAGCTTCTCTAATGGTCAATGCGTCTTTTTCCAATTCCGACCAAAGTTCTGGCGTTCTGTCAATATCTACATAATGAATTTGGATGTCCTGACGTGTGGTAATATGCAAGCGCCCTCGCGAATAGGTATCGGATACGTCTGCTATTCTTCGTAACTGCTGACTCAAAACTTTTCCGTAAGGCAATTTAATACGTACCATTTGTACGCCTTGTTGACGCTGTCCATAAATGCCGCGCGCCAAACGCACACTTCTAAATTGCTCTTCGCTCACCTTACCGTATTTGAAGAGTTCGATTTTACGGGCCAAATCGAGGATATCTTTTTCAACGACCGGATTTTCTAATTCTGTTCTAAAACTTTGCATAATCCTCTCCCTTCCTCCCCAGAAGGGAGGAAAATTATAGGTGATTTTTAAATTAAACTATCTTTATTAATGCTGATTCCCACACCGATATTATTTGACATGAAAAGCCTAAATCAGCTAATGTGGTTCGCTTAGGATCTAAAAGATTTTATTGAATAAACCCGGCTCCAACTGTGTTGTTTGATTGCGAATCGATTAAAATGAAGGATCCATTAGTACGATGGCTTTTAAATGGGTCGAAAAAAATGGGCTTGTTCAATTTGAAGCTAACCGATGCAATATCATTCATTCCCAAAGCCTGAATATTTTTTTCTATTCCTGAATAATCTGGATGAATTTTATGATGAATGATCTCAACTTTAGCCAAAACTTTGTTCACGCCATGTTGAAGTACATATTTATTTCCTGCAACCAAACTTTGCGAATCCATCCAAGAAATAGTTGCAGTGAATTGCTTATCTACAGTTGGCAAATTATCTGCTTTTACTAACATATCACCTCTACTGACATTAATATCATCTTCCAAAGTAATGGTCACAGACGAACGTCTTGAAGCCGTTTGGTATGATTCATCATACACAAAAATCTCCTTTATTTTAGATTTTGTTTGTGATGGTAAAACAACAATGTCATCACCAACACTTAGGTCACCACCATAAACTTTACCGGCATAACCTCTAAAATCATGAAATTCTTCGGTTTTTGGTCTTACAACATACTGAACTGGGAATCGTGGTGTACCAGCATTATAAACATCCTCAGTATCTAAGACCTCAAAATGTTCCAATAAAGTTTGACCCTTATACCATGGCATATTTTCTGAAGCATGCACCACATTATCGCCTTTTAAAGCGCTCACCGGAATGAAAGTAATATGTTGCTCTTTATAATCACGTTTTTTCGTTAGAGCTTCAAAATCTGCTTTGATCTTGTTATAAACAGCTTCTGAAAAATCCACCAAATCCATTTTATTAATTGCTACAATAACCTCTTTGATACGAAGCAGATTATTGATAAAAAAATGCCGATTGGTCTGTTCGATTACTCCTTTTCGGGCATCAATTAAAATAATAGCGGCTTGTGATGTGGAAGCACCGGTCACCATGTTTCGTGTATATTCCACATGGCCTGGTGTATCAGCAATAATGTAGCTTTTGGTTGGTGTTGAAAAATAAATGTGCGCCACATCAATGGTAATACCTTGTTCCCTTTCGGCCACCAAACCGTCTGTTGCCAATGAAAAATCGAGATAATCATAACCTCTTTGTTGACTGGTTTTTTTTATGGCATCGAGTTTATCACTCGATAATGACTTCGTATCGTAGAGAATTCTACCAATTAAGGTACTTTTCCCGTCATCTACACTTCCTGCTGTTGCTATTTTTAATACTTTCATTGTTCTTCCCAACCTTCTCTCCAATGGAGATGGAGTTCTTTATGGGTATATTTTTTAATTAATAATAATTTCTTGACACCTACAAGGTTTTTAAAACCTAGCAGGATGACGATATGGGAATTTAAAAATACCCTTGTTGCTTGCGTTTTTCCATAGCGGCTTCCGAGCGTTTATCGTCAATGCGTGCACCGCGTTCAGAAATTGTTGAATTTCTGATTTCTTGAACCACCGAAGCTATGTCTGCAGCTTCAGAAAGCACGGCAGCGGTACAGCTCATATCACCCACGGTTCTAAACCGCACAACACGCTCTTCAACTACCTCATCTTTATCTCTATACACCACATCGTCATCAGACGACCAAATTAATCCATCTCTTAAAAAAGTAGCACGTGTATGTGCAAAGTAAATAGAAGGAATTTCAATGTTTTCACGCTCAATATAGGACCATACATCTAGCTCTGTCCAATTGGAAATAGGAAAAACACGTACATTCTGACCTAAATGAATCTGTCCATTAAGCATATCAAACAATTCTGGCCGCTGATTTTTCTCATCCCATTGTCCAAAATCATCTCGTACTGAAAAAACACGTTCCTTGGCTCTTGCTTTTTCTTCATCCCTTCTGGCACCACCAATACAAGCATCAAATTTAAATTCTTCAATGGCATCCAATAACGTTGTGGTTTGAAGGCTATTTCTACTGGCATATTTACCTGATTCTTCCTTAACTTTTCCTGCATTGATTGAATCTTGTACGTTTCTGACGATCAACTCCAGTCCTAATTCTTTTACCAATTTATCCCTAAATGCTATAGTTTCTGGAAAGTTGTGCCCTGTGTCAATATGCATTAAAGGAAACGGAATTTTCGCAGGATAAAAAGCTTTCTGCGCTAATCTTACCAAAGTGATAGAATCCTTTCCTCCTGAAAATAAAAGGACAGGCTTTTCAAATTGTGCGGCCACTTCCCTAATAATATAAATAGCTTCGTTTTCTAACGGATTTATTTTTGAGGTGTCTTTTTTCATAATTTCAATATTCATTCTCTAAACCAAAAGAAAAATCATTACTCTTTCAGTTTCTGTTTTTAATGTACTTTTTGATGATTTCAACAACAATTAAATCTGCAAACTCAGACTGAAATTTCAAATTCTGTTAGGCATGCAAACCACATTCTCTGTTTTCTAATTGTTTTGTGGGATCAAAATATTTGAATTCGTTGGGCAAGTTGTTTTCGGTCAAATAGGCATCAAGTTCTGCATCGGTCCAATAATAAAAAGGACTCACTTTTATAATGCCATCGGCACTTTTAGAAACAATATCAATCCCATCACGAAACGCCGTTTGTCCTTTTCGCAAATTTGTAAACCATACATCGGGTTG
>NZ_DATJCY010000288.1:0-4857 GCF_035577925.1 Gelidibacter sp.
GTTGAATAGGAGTTATCCAACCTGTCTTTTGAAATGTCCTCTTTTTTTAGCTCATTTAATTGTGCAAATACTGCGTTATAATACTTTAAAGCATCCTCATACTCTTTAAGTTCTTTTAAATTTAAAGCCATTTGAAGATTAGCCCGATAAATAAACCAATTATGTTTAACATTGGATAAAACCATCAAGGCCTTTACTGCTTCCGCTTCACTTTCAGTATAAATACCAGTATCATATAATACACCTGCTTTATACAAAAGCATTCTGCCCCAGTTAAGGCTGTCTTTTTTTGAAAATCGGTACAGTTTTTCAGATTGTGAATAATAATGAAAAGCACTGTCATACTCTTCTTTGGAATCATGGAAATCGCCTTTATACCAAAGGGATTTTGCGATATCTAAAGTATCATTTTTTTCTAATGCCCATTCGTGAATTTTATTAACTGTGTTAAAATATTTAGTCTCCAGATCAAGTTTTTCATATCGGGAAGCAACTTTGAATAAAGCATATCTATTAACAGAATCGTTACTTTGTGCACTAAAATGATAGTACAAACTATCTAATAATTCTTCTTTATGATTATTATCTAATTCAGAGTTATCATATCTCAAAAAATAATTGTTATCATCTAGTTTTTTTTGACTACAACCTATTATTAAAATAGGCAGAAGTAATAGAAAGGCTTTTATTTTCATTTTGATAAAGGGGATCTTTTATCAAAAATAAAGATAAATCCGAGATCGCTTACACTCTCTCGGATTTTACCTGGATTTAATCGTTTTTATCATCTCCCCTTTTATCTTTATCTACATCCCCATTATCAACAGAAAGAAGATCAAATTCTGGAAATAGAATTTCTTGGGTTGGGATTTCGTTTAACTTAACTGTTTCGTCAAGGTCATCGGCAGTACAGGAACTTACCGAAACAATAAGGCATAATAATACCATAGCAGTACATAGCTTTTTCATAAAACTTCAAATTAATTAGGTTAAAAATTCTCATTGGAAAAGCTGGGAGTTAGCTTTTCCGAACCTGTTAAAATGAAACCCATGCTAGATGTGTTTTTCCCCATTTTAACGGATATGTTTATGTAGAAGCTTCTGTTTTTTTAGGTTAATAACCAAGGCAAAGAAACAGGGAAAAAACGATATAAGAGACTGATTTTGAGTTTAAAAGGCGAGATGTACTGGCGTGATGGTAAACACTAAGGTTTGAAGTGTGAAATGGTTGATTTGGACTTATAAATTATGAAAACCCAAAACACTCTATTTTAGGCAATCAAAAGTTATAGCTCTAATCTCTTAATGATATCATCTATTTGAGCTCTATATGAAGCCGAGAAGGGTAAAACTTCATTATAATTTAGATAGCATCGTGATTTGCTCAGATGGATCCGAGACACATAATGGCTATTTACAATATAACTTTTGTGGATTCTCATAAAAAAGAACGGCAACTCTTGTTCAAAATGTTTTAGTGTTTTAAAAGCCGTAATCGTTTTTCCGTTTTGTAATTTAAAATCAACACTATTATTATCTGCCTTGAGATAGATAATGTCATGCAAATCGACAAATCTATAATCGCTAAAAGACTTTATACAAATCTTATTGTCCGTTGCTTTAGGGATTCGCTTTTCGAATTTGAAAAGACATTTTCCTAACCGATGCCAATCAAGCGGTGTTAACAGATAATCGGAAAAACCTGATTGTATAGCTTGGAAAGCAAATTTTGAAGTAGTTGATATGGCAACGAAATAAGGTATTCGATCCATATACTGGTGCAATTCGTTGATGGTTTCAAAAGAAAATGTTGTGTCGTTAATAAAAGAATCTACATCCAAGAAAACTAAATGAGGCTTAAGCTTTATGAGTTTTTCAAAGGTTGTTGGCATATTATCAAAATGGCCTGAGCATGAATAATATCGGAAATTTTCCATACATTGTAAAATAACTCCAGACTGCTGCCTATTAGCTCCGATAATAATAAAAGAGTAATTCATACATGGTTAAAATCGGTGGGCAACTTAGGTATCTTTAGAATTATTCGGTTGCGTCTGAAACGCCAACTTTGTTAAAGTTTCGATTATGAATGTACTATTGGTAGATGACCATTTAATGACGATTGAAGGTTATATTTCATTACTAAAAAAAGAAATTCCTGAATTTGCAACATTCAAAGCCTTTACTTGTGAGGAAGCATATCACTATATTACTTCAGTTTCTAATTTTGATCTGGCAATCATTGATTACCAGCTACCTGAATTTGAAGAAAAAAAACTTAATACAGGAACGGACGTCGCTTTATTATTAAGAAAACACCATCCAGAATGTAAAATAATGATGATCACCGCTTATGAAGAAGCTACAATTGTATATAGCATTTATAGAAAAGCGCAACCTGATGCTTTGATCATCAAAACTGATATTTCGTACACCTCCTTTAAAGAATACCTCCATCCTGAACGTCGATATTTGAGTCCCACCGCTCAAAAAGCCATTGCTATAATAAACAACAATGAAGGGTTATTTAATGACGTTAATCGTGAGATCTTACTATATCTGAAATTAGGCTATAAATTAGACGAAATAGGAAGTGCTTTATCACTAAGTGAAAGTACCATCCAAAAAAGGGTGGCAAAAATGAGAGCCCTTTTTAATGTAAAGGACATTAATGGACTTATTAAGGAAGTGATAAAGCAAGGGATTGTGTAACTATCTATTCTATAAACTTTAACATAAGTTCCGTCTGAGACGGAAAGTTATATGAACCATACTGATTAGGTTTGTACGGAAGATATATTAACTAAATCATTTTTTATTATGAGTAAATTAACTTTAGATGCTCTCGAAGCAAGAGCAGAAGCTGTAGCTTCATCAGATTTATTAAACTCCATTTCTGGAGGAACCGAAAATTCTTGTCATACTGATGATGATAGTAGGAGGGCTGAACAGATTAAGAATTCCCCATCTAATGGCGAAAGCATATTATATGATATTTGGCATTCTATCTGGAATTAATTATGAATAAAAAAATGAAACTCTATAGAAAATTAACATTTAGGGTTTCATTTTTACTAATTGAAATAACTCAAAAAAGAATCATTTAGAGTAAAAGCTGGAATTTCATTAACTTTTCATAGTACTTCATTAAATTTTTTATTATCCTATCTATTCCAGAAAAGAGTTTATTTATTTATGTGAAATTATGATTTAGCGTTAGATTCGCTCCGACACCATAAAGATAAATGGAAGCTCATTTTTTCACTAAAACAATAAATCTGTATGAAATTGAGTAAAACTGGATAAGCACAAGCACCTGACGCAAAAATTAAGTAGCAGTACAAAATTGGAAGCTCAAATATGAAAATTTACATTTTCTTATATTTTATAAAAACAAATAAACAAAGAGATTACGACACGTTAACTAAAAAAAGATCGCAATTTGGCAAAAAACACATTCCGAAGTCAAGCGTCTAAAGAAAACTTTAGCAGGCGATTTTTGGTGCCAAATTAATAAAAATCAAATAAACACATATGAAAAGACGCAATAGTGATTATGTAGTCATATTGTTAAAAGGAATGTTTATGGGAGCTATTGATGCGGTTCCAGGGGTTTCTGGAGGCACAATAGCCTTAGTTACTGGGATTTATGAAGAACTAATAGGAAGTATTAGTAATGTCAATTTGAAAACTTTTAAATCCCTAAGATATAATTCATTAGATGTTTTTTGGAAAGAACTTAATGGAAGTTTTTTGCTTTCCCTCCTAGTTGGTATGGGCATAGGGTTTTTAACTTTAATGAATTTTGTCCAGTATACTTTAGAAAATTATACTATTCAGACCTGGTCTTTCTTTTTGGGGTTAGTAATTGGTAGTGGTCTATTAGTAATAAAAAAGGTTAAAGTTTGGAGTTTTTCATACTTAATAGTATTTGTGTTAGGGCTGTATACTGTATACATGCTTACTAAGCTTCCAATTATAAATACAGAATCAAGCCCATATTTTCTCTTTTTCGTAGGTTTTATAGGTGTTTGCGCTATGTTATTGCCAGGCATTTCAGGATCTTTATTATTATTATTATTAGGCGTCTACAAAACATTAAAAGATTCAATATCAAATATTGAAGTCATGAACTTGTCTTTATTTGCATTAGGTGCCATTTTTGGTTTAATGACTTTTAGTAAATTGATCAAGTGGTTGTTGAGGTCATATTCAAGTGCTACATATGCACTACTCGCTGGATTTGTCTTTGGTTCGGTTAATAAATTATGGCCATGGAAAGAAACAATTAAGGTTTTAAATAATCAGACTTTAGAAATAATTAATTTAAATAGTGTTACTCATTTGGGCTCTTTAAATGTTTTCCAAAATCAAGAAAATGATTATGAGTCATTTAGCGCTATTTTAGAAAGCAATATATCCCCATTTAAATACTCTTTAATCAATAAAGGAGAGCACTCATATTTATTATGCTCTATTATTTTATTTTTTGTTGGGGTTTCTTTAATTATGCTAATCGAAAAAATTTCTTACAAAAGCAAATAATTTCATGTTTGAGATAAAAAAAAATATAGAGGAGTTAACTAATACAATTATAATTCTTGTATATAAAGAGGATAGAGACTTAATTAAATCCTTAGACTTAGAATGTGTAAATATTTTTAAGGATCCTCTTTTGTTTGCTTACTTCAAAAGTAAAAGCAGTAATACATTCCACAAAGCTATTTTCGAAGAAATACTGCAAGGTTATTTTATAAAAAAGAAAAAACTAAAAATCATTCATTCATTCAACAATAAAAATATAGCTTATATCCCGAATATTGGATATTTTAAAAAGGGAGAACAAAAACCTTTTAT
>NZ_DATJCY010000289.1:0-29031 GCF_035577925.1 Gelidibacter sp.
TGCACATACAAGCTATCCGCGCGGTGCAAAAGCGCATCCTGAGCTTGTATGGACCATGTGACCAACGCAATAATTAAAAATGTAAAGAATTTAATCATAAAGGACTTCCAATCTGAATCAACAAGATAACATTACTCAATATTAAATAATATGGGCAAACTGTAAGGTACAATTACAGGTTTTCCGTTATGCATACCAGGCTGCATTTTTGGCAATGCCCCAATGACACGAACAGCCTCTTTTTCAAGACCTGGATGCGGTGCTCTTGCCTGAATGTTGGAGATCACGCCATCCTCACCAATTTTAAAGACGACTGAGATACGTTGCCTTCCTGTCAAGCCCAATTCTTTGGCCAATTTGGTATTAAAGTTTTCATTGACAAAACCCATAATTTTATCAGAGGTACATGTTTTACGAGCATTATTTGACTCCAGTACTTCACAAGTTGGAAATACGGGTGCTTCATCCACAGAATGATAAGGGACTTCTATCTTGATTAAATCATTTACCTGTTTCTTTAAATTCAGGAGTTTTAGGTTGATATTTTCCTCAAAATTATCTGTGGCTTCCTTATCCCCTTCAGGTGTATCATCAACAACCTGAAATAAAATTGGCAGACTATAAGGTACGGTAACCGCTATGCCTTTTTGTTTGCCCGGCGTAAAATCGGGCATGGATTCAATCACCCTAATCGCTTCTTTCTCCAGTGCTGGATGCGGCGCTCTGGCCATAATATCTTTAACTTTTCCGTCTTCACCAATTTTAAAAATGACACTGATACGTTGACGTCCTTTAAGATGATTCTCAGTAGCAATATTGGTATTGAAATTCCTATTGACAAACTCCGATACTTTATTGGAAGTACATATTTTATCATCTTCCTTAGAGCCTGAAGCTTCACAGCCTTGAAACAACGGCACCTCATCGATAACCGCGAAAGGCACTTCACCACCATAGGATTCAGATGTTTTTCCCTGAACTTTCTTTTCTTTTTTGCCAAAATCTAACGAAGCCGTCATTTTACCATCGGTCATTACCAAAGTATGATAGAACGGGTCATTTTTAATCAATGCCATTTTATCATCCTTTAATTTTTGCTCTACTTCCGACAAATTATCCATATCATCAACCACCAATCGCAACTCGCCATGTCGTGCGGAACTTTCCCAATTTCGCTTAGCGGCATCGGTTTTTTTATAAGAAAGATAGTCTTCGTACGTTTCGTATCTTTTCACCATATTGTCGTACAGTTGCACATCTGAATCTTTCAGCTCACCTTCTTTTTCTTTTTTAGCCTTCATTTTTAAGGTCATAAACTTTGCAAAAGCTTGCATTTTTGCCAAATTCTCTTTGCTCTCAATATAGGTCCCGTTGGTAATTAAATAGTTTTGAAGAACATTGGACGTTTTGCTCTTGGACTTGCTCAGCTCCTCAATCTCATTATAATATTTGTCGACTAATTGCTGAAAGGTCAATTCCTGGCCCAAATTTTCATTCTGAAATATTGGAAAAGAATCTTTTACTGCACTTGCATAAGATGATGTGTACATCAACATCAGTGTGACCACCGGAACCAGTAGCGCATATTTGATGAGATGGATTTGCTTTGATTTTGATTTGCTTAACATAATTATTCGTTTTTTGATTAATGATTGATGAAAAAATGGATTGATGAACGATATGTGCTCGGTTTCAAAAACCTGAGACAGCAAATTCTGATAGTATTCCGATTTGCCATTATGTTCTACGGCCTTGGCATCGGCAATAAACTCATGCAAGGTGGACAATCGGTTTTGGTACATATAAATTAACGGATTGAACCAAAATACGATCCTAAAAATCTCAAACAGCAATAAATCCAAACTGTGTTTTTCTTTGACGTGTACCAGTTCGTGCTGCACAATATGCGCTTTACGTTCTGCTTGAATATTAGTTCCCAAAAAGATATAATGAAAAAAAGAAAACGCCGCGCTGCTATTTAATAAGGTCACCAAAACAATATTTCCTTGCCAGCGTTTTGGATTTTTATAGAGGATTCTTAGAATCTTCCCCATCTTATATGCAAAAAAAAGTGCTGCAAAAACCATCCCGATACTCCAAACGTGCATCCAAGAAAAGCTCAAGGCTTGTTCTGTAATTTGTTCGGTTGGAACCATCAAGGAATTGTCTATCATTACTGGCGAAACTTCACCTATTATCACTTCTGGCAACCGGATAACCATAGGTTCTGGAACAATGGCCTTGATGCTTTCAAATTTCAAAAACGGCAAGCTAAAAGACAAAAACGCCGTACCGATTAAGTACACCCGGTTCCAATTAAAAAAAGTTTCGTTCTTTAAAAATAAATCATAAACAATTAGAAAGAAAACCTGGAACGCAATGGTTTGTAGAATATAGTGCAACATACTTAATCCTCTTTTTTGTTAATTTCCTTTAGAACGGATTCCAAGTCTTTTAAATTCAGGTCGTTTTTCTTCACAAAAAAAGAAACTAAATTCTTAAAAGAACCTTGAAAATAATCATTCACCAATACATTAATGCTTTGGTTACTATAGTCGGTTTTTGATAACAAGGTAAAATAAATATGCCCTTTACCTTGTTTTTCATAATCCACAAAGCCTTTGCTTTCCAAAATCCTCACAATGGTTGATACCGTATTGTAGGCAGGTTTGGGCTCGGGAAGTTGATCGATAATTTGTTTGACATTGGCTTTTTGCAATTGCCACAGCACTTGCATAATTTCCTCTTCAGCTTTTGTTAGTTGTTTCATAATAACTTCCTGCGAAGGCAGGAATCTTGTTAGTTAATTTATAATTTCATCATGGCTAAACAGAATATAAATGTATAATCCGCTAATTCTACGACACTAATATAACTAAAATTTTAGTTAAAACTAATATTTTAGTTATATTTTATAAAAAAAGAATATGAAAAGAAAAAAGATGCAACAAAAAAAACCTAATAACTTCTCGACAGATCAGTTATTAGGCTTATTCATTTTGCTATTAATCAACAAATGACTTAGAGGGATTAATTAATAATTGTTGACAAATCAAATATAGAAAATTGCCTTGACTTTAAGTTACGGGAAAACCGTAAACTTATTACGGGAAAACCGTAGTATTGAGAGTGGGCAAGGGTTTGAAGGATTTAAAAAACCAATGAAAAGTAAAACTTTAACATTTGAAATTAGAGAAAACCAAAATTTCTGGCCTTTTCAATAAGCGTTTCGTCCTTTCCGTCTTCAACAGAGAACAACAACTTAAGCTGTTTCTTACGTTTTTCGATAGAACTCATTGACAAATTAATGTGCTCTCTTAAGGTAATCGTTCGGACACCCTGAGAAAGTAGGTGCAAAATCTTGCGGTTGATATCATCAACATAAATATCACTGGCAACAGATTTTTTTAAAAAATTATTAACGGTACTACTATAATAAGGTGGCGACTTTAAGATATATTGAAACGCTTCGGCTAATTCACTTGAAGTCAAATCGCTCTTAATCAAAAAACCATCTGGATTAATCTGTTTGATAATACTGTGTACTCTAAATGACTCGTTAAACATGGTGAGAATAACAATCTTGGCCTTAGGCATTATCTGACGCGTCAGTTGCGCCAAGTCCTCACCGGAAGTTAATTTGCCATCAGAAGAGCCAGGTAAACTAATATCAAAGAAACAAAGGTCATAAGGTTTTTCCTTTGCCGCACGTCGCAATAATTCGATGGCACTATCACAATCATTTGCAGTATGGATATGCAAAATCTGATTTTCTTTTTTAGAGGTTAACAAGGTGTTTTCGTAACCCTCAATAATAATTGGATGGTCATCCACCAATAAGATATGAATATGTTGCATTAGTACTTTAAGTTTTATATGGGATTTTCACTTTTATGGTAGTGCCTTGATTCATTTGTGAAACAAATACAACCGTGCCGTTGAGCTCTTTTGCTCTGGCATTAATATTTTTTATACCAATACCTTTTTTGCTCTTATTTGGATCAAAACCAACACCATCGTCAATAATTTTTAAGCAAATTAGAGATTTCTTTAATCGAAAACTAATTTTAACCGTTTTGGCCCTGGCGTGCTTATAAATGTTTTGGAGCGATTCCTGAAGCATCCTATAAATATTTATCTTGGTCTTATTTGAAACCAAATCCCAATCAATATGGTCTGTATATTCAAATTGGTATTGCAACTGATAAACCTTGGTTTGCTTCTCGATCAACCCCTTTAAAATATCCATAAAACTAGAATCGGCCACAAAATCGGTATTCAAATCATGCGAAATATCCCGAATGTCATCTTCAATGATTTTTAATTCAGAAATATATTTGGCTCGCCGTTGCACCGCTTCTTCGCCTTCACTTAAATTATAACTGTCCAAACTGAATCGGGCACCAAAAATCCGTGTCAGAATCCCATCATGCAACTCCCTTGAAATACGCTTCTTTTCTTCAGCTCTTGCACTATCAATTTTTTCCTGTTGCGATAACATCAAATTATAAATTTCTTCATTGGTAGCCTGTTGGACCTGTGCAAACCTCAAAGCTTTATTCTTGTTGCGCTGTGCGATAATAATATATATCAAAATAGAAGTCACCATCAACACCATAGAACTAATAACCCAATACATTTTCTCTGCGGCAATGCGCTCATTTTCCAATTCCATTTGATCGGTTTCAAACGCAATACGCGCAAACTTGTTTCGAATACCACGTTCATGTGCCAACAGACTGTCGCTTAATTGGATGTGCTTTTTTAAGTAACCTCGTCCTTCATCACCAGGTTTGAGTTCTGATAACAGCATCATAGATTCCAATAAAAGATCATTAAAAGAAATCTCCTTTGCTAACCTATAAGATTCTTCGGCATAACTTAGAGCAAGTTCATTTTTATCTTGACCTTTATAAAATTTGGCTAAGTCAATAGTTACATTTAGCTTGTTTATAGGATCATTAAGACTATCTGAAACATGATAAGCTCTTTTAAACATATTTTCCAACCGTTCATAATCCGTACTTCCAGCCAAAAACTTAGTAAACGCAACGTTATCGAGTACTAAAGCATAAAAACTGGGATCCAAATCAAACAGTTTCTTTTGACCCAAAATACTTTCATAAATTTTTAATGCCCTTTCATAATCACCTTTCTCCTTATAAACATGTGCCATATTATTTTCAGAATAGAGCTGTAAGATTTGCCCATCTTTCATTTTTTTAGCCATTGCATATGCTTTCTCGTGATACTCAATGGCCTTATCAAATATTTTCAAAGTGGTTGCCCCGTCACCTATACGATTATAAAGTAACCATAAACTTTCAAACGTATATTCATCCCTAGGAAGATGCTCCGCCAGTTTTATGGCCTTGATGGCACTTTCTTCACTACCGATATAATCCTTTTCCAGATTTTGTATTTCTGATATATTTATCAAAATATCTACCTGTCTAGAAAAAAGATCCAAGTGATCAGAAATTTGATAAGCTTTGGAATAATAATAATATGCACTATCCAAATGAACTCTATTCCGATGATGATACCAGCCTAAATTATGGCTGGCCATAGCAATAGTCAATGAATCATTAATAGTTTTGGCAAGTTTGTAGTTTTTAAAATTAACGCCTTTAAAACCTTCAAAATCATCAAGATAAAGACAAATTGCACCATAAATAGCATTGGATTTAATCAGAACTGAATCGATTTTCAGTTTTTCAGAATAAATCACCGCATTTTTTGCTTGTTCCAATTGCTGCTCTAGCGTAAACTTTTCTGAAGTACTATTTTTACGAAACTTTAAAACACTATCATATTCAGAAGACTTCAGCTTGTTTTGAGAATACGATCGTATTCCAAAAATTAAAATAAGCAGCATAAGAAATTTTAATCTGAACACTTGGAATGGATTAAATGTAGCATTCCAAATTTAGAATAATTTATTCAATCTAAGAGATTAATTTAGCAACAACAACAACAAAAGCCCTTATCAGGACAATAAGGGCTTTTTAAAATCCTTGTTAGGATTAGATTTGCGAAGGAACGCGCACACCTTTCACAGCGTGAGCCAAAAGTTTTGTATCAATAGTGCTTGATTTCTTGGCGCTAATTTCTTGCACGTTCATTTCTTTCTCAGAAGGCATGTGGTCAGTTTGGCTGGATACTACAACAAACAATGCGAGCATTAAAGTAATTTTTAGAGTTTTCATTGAATCACAATTTAGGGGTTATATACTGTTTTAGTTAATTAATAATTGGACATAAACATGCCACTCGAGGGAAGAATGGATTATTAATTTTTGAGTATAAAAACTCTAGTATTGCAATTAAAAGTTGAGGGAAGTTAGGATTTGCAATAATTCCT
Organism: Gelidibacter sp.; assembly: GCF_035577925.1. Taxonomy (GTDB): domain Bacteria; phylum Bacteroidota; class Bacteroidia; order Flavobacteriales; family Flavobacteriaceae; genus Gelidibacter. Next base: position 6,365 of record NZ_DATJCY010000289.1, read on the forward strand.
TTAAAAAAACGGATTAAGTTTCTCTGAATAAGTAAGATAAAGACCTACCTAATGAAGCACAAATATATTATAAAAAAGTTATCAACAAAACTTTTGTCGGAAAAATACGCGCTTAATCGATGAAATGCATAAATTTCGATACTTTATAAGATTTACAAAGCATTATAAAAATCAAAACATCAAATTCAAAAGTGCAAGACATAGCAACATCAAAAGAATGAATAACTCAAACCAATCTTCATTAATGAACAATCAAGCATTTGCACAAAGACACAAAACTTATTACAAACCAGCTATCGTCTTTAGAAGAAAGTCAACTTTATAAAACAATTATTGAACATAGTTTTAACACACATAATTCATAACTAACATATTTTTAGCAATTTAATTATTGATAGTGTTGTTTAATTGTTTTTTATAGGTATGTTAGCAAAGTCATAGTTTTTATTTGTTCTTTTTTCAGTCTTCGGATGAAAGCTTTTGACGATTGTTGCAACTCCAATTAGCGCTGATTTTTTTACTTACACAGATTGATGGTTTAGAACTGAACCAAAAAACTGATTTTCTAAGACTGATTTTCTAAGACTGATTTTTGTCTAACCGTGCCAACGAATGTATTTTGTTTGGCTAAAACCCTTTATTATGAAAATTTTAAAATCAATCTTTCTAGGATTAGTCTTTTTATGAGGACTAATCGCAATGACCAATGCAACTATTATAGACGAAGTTATAGTAGTAGAAGAGAACCCCACAACACCTTGTTATACAGTGTATCAAGTATGTGACTTAGCACATCCTAATGATTACGACTTATTCGATTTGTGTATGAGGAGAAATGGTTGTTAAATAGTTATTATCAGGGCTTTGTCAAAATACTGAATGTATTCTGGAAGTTTTTTTGACAAAGCTTTCTTAAAACCCATAAAAAATAATATTATGATAAAGACAAAGTTTATGTCTATGCTTTGTGTACTTCTGGCAACTTTCTCCTTTGCCCAAAACAACTCAGCAACAATTACTTATAAAGGGGAAATAAACACCAGATATGTTGATAGTTTTTTAACAGCTTTACAGAACAACAAAGACGTACCAATGGCGGCCAAACAGCAAGTTGCCGATATGTATTATAATGGCCAACCTGAAGATTTTATACTCAACATCCATGCACAGGAATCTTATTATTATCTGGATCCGACTTTGGAAAAAGAAGATGGTTATAACATTGGTAGTTATGCAGACAAGGCACCGTTTTACACCAACACCTCAGAAGGCAAGATTATAAGAATAAGCCCAACGATAGGATTGGTTTCTCTCGAACCTTTAGAATGGAACCTTACCGGAAAAACAAAAAAAATAGGAAACTACACATGCCAACAGGCCATAACAAATGAAAGGCTTTTCAGCAGACAGGGACATTATTATACCAAACAAGTTGCCGTGTGGTTTGCACCTGAAATTCCTTTGAATTTTGGGCCGCAAAACTATACTGGATTACCAGGGTTGATTTTGCAAGTATAGCGCGATGAATTTACCTTAACAGCCACTAAGATAAATTTAAATCCGGATAGAACACCCAAAATAACACGTCCTAAGCCCAATGATAAAATAATAACCGAGGCAGACTCCCATAAACGGATATCCACACTGGAATCGGACAGGAAAAAGAGCAGCAATTGAATGTATTAGTTTTTTAACTTATGAAAAAAAAATACTTTTGGCTCTTGTTTTTAAATTTGGCTTTTGGTCTATCTTGTTTTTCACAAATCATAATGAAAGGAAAGGTAACCGATAGCTTACAAACGCCATTGCCCTATGCCAACGTTATTGCGCAGCCTTTGGATTCGTTAAAAAAAATGACGTTTTCTGTAGCCAATGAACAAGGCTTATACCGGTTGGAACTGGAACAGATACCTTATACTGTATCAATTAGTTTTATGGGCTATAAAACCCATAGTTTCAACATTAATCCCACTGAAAATAAAGAAGAAATCATAGTTTTAAAAGAACAACCCAATGCCCTTGACGAAGTGGTTATTGAACTTCCCGTGACTATCAGACAGGATACCATTACATACAAAGTTGACAAGTTTATAACTGGCGATGAACGAAAACTGAAAAATGTCCTCGCTAAACTTCCTGGGGTCGAGGTCGAAAAAGACGGTACCGTAAGGGTTCAGGGTAAAAAAATAACGACCTTGTTGGTTGAAAATAAAAAATTTTTTGATGGACAGACCAAATTGGCTGTAGATAATATTCCGGCTGATGTTGTGTATGAAGTTGAAGTCATTGAAAACTACAGCGAAATAGCCTTCCTAAAAAACCTAGTCGATGGCAATGAAACGGCCATGAACATAAAGTTAAAGGAAAACAAAAAGAATTTTGTTTTTGGAGATTTTGAAGCCGGAAAAGGCAATAAAAAATTTTATCGTGGGCACGGCAACTTGTTTTATTACAGCCCAAAAACCAATATCAATGCCATTGGAAACCTAAACAATACAGCAGAACAAGTTTTTACCTATAAACAATATTTCGATTTCCAAGGCGGCGCAAGCAGCCTTTTTAACAAGGGAAGCACCACTTTTGACCTAACCAACAACGATTTGCTCCAGTTTATTGAACGCGACGATGTGGTAAGCAGTAACCGTCAGTTTGGTGCAATCAATATAACACAAGAAGTTAGCAATACATTAAATGTATCCGCTTATGGAATCTTTTCAAAAACCAAAGAAAACACCCTTAATCAACAAGTCAATCAATATAACAATGCTTTTACCGAACATAAAGCATTAGCTTCACAAACCAATAATGTATTCGGAATAGGCAACCTACACATAAACTACGTTCCAAACCTAAAAAGCCAATGGCTTTTTAAAACCCAAGTTAAAAGAACCAACAATCATTATAACAACACCATCGACTCTGAAATTGCGGAATCACACAACACTTTTATGGAAAGAAGAACCGTTGAAAGTTCTTTTTTTAACCAAAATATTGAATGGCACAGGAGGCAGTCCAAAGCGCACACCTTTTCTTTTGCGGCCAATTACACGTTTAATGAAACCCGCCCTAACACCCAATGGAGCACAACCGATGATATCCTTTACGGACTGGTTCCTATTGTGGAAGATTCCTTATATATAATCAACCAATCCAAAAGCACAAAAACCAACGATTTTGATATCCTCTTCAAGCATTATTGGGTAATAAATCGATTCAACCATATTTACACGACTGTAAGAAATACATTTTTGAATCATTCGTTTCACACCAAAGACAGCCAAAAACTAAGTAATGGAATGACGAATGATTTTGCTCCATCTGATTTTGGAAACCTTTTAGACTTCCGTTTGAACGATTTTTATTTAGGTATAAACTACAAGTTTAAAACAGGTAAATTCGCTTTTGACCAAGGTGCTTTTTTGCATCATTACCATTGGAAATTGGATCAAAACTCTGCCTCACAAAACAGCAAATGGGTACTATTGCCCAATTCCTCAACAGAACTTGACTTTAGTCAAACCCAAAAGTTGAAATTGGATTATGAACTCAATGCCTCTTTTCCAGGTGCGGCTCATTTTGCAAATCGGTATTATTTGAATGCTTACAATTCAGTTTATAAGGGAAATGACAATTTGGAAAACGAACTGTTTCACTCGCTGAACCTAAGATACAATAGGCTTAGCACCTATAAAGGCTTAAGGTTTTATGCTAATGTCAGATTTATACAAAAAGTAAAAGGTTTTGAAAATGCAATAAATTACGAAGGCATTAACCAGTATATCATGCCTATTTTATTAAATAATGCACAGAGCACTTGGAACATTTACGGTAAAATCCAGAAAAAAATCAAGCGTATCGATTACAGTTTGGGGGTAAATTCCGGCTATTCCGAATATTTGCAGCAATTGAATGATCTTTTAAACACCAACTATACCAGTAATGTCAGTTACGATTTGTCAATGAAAACATTGTTTGACGATTTTCCAACGATTGAAGTAGGTTTTAGGCAGTCTTTCGGCCATTACAATTTGAATAGGAACCGTTCTCGTTTTATAACAAGTGAGCCTTTTATAAACTTTGATTATGATTTTTTAAAAGGATTCATCACCTCGTTTGATTATGCGGCATTTTTTTATAAAAACAAAACTTCTAAGCAGAGCAGCACATACGATTTGGCCAACGCATCCATATATTACAAAAACGAGAATAGCGCCTGGAGCTATAAGTTGGAAGTGAATAATTTGTTTGATGCCCAATACAAAAGCCACAATAATCTCTCGTCTTATATCGTTTCGGATTCAAGGACTTATATCTTCTCGAGGACCATCATGTTTTCGATAGGTTATAATCTGTGATTTTTCCTTGATGTTTGCCTCAATGGTTTTCATCTTTTTAAAATTCACAAACCACCTTAAAACAAAAAAAGCATCCCGATTCTGTTAAAAACAGAAAAGGAAAGCTTCTCACCGGAATACCAAATTGCTTCGGTAATCACTACGTCTATCCAAATTTTCATTTAGATAAAACAACACAACTTCTTCTTGTTCCCATAACGTTGGGAATCGCGCTAAAAAAAGCCCCAAATTACTTTAGAGCTTTTAGCTCCCGATAGCTATCGGGATAGCGGTCTGGACGGGACTCGAACCCGCGACCTCCGCCGTGACAGGGCGGCATTCTAACCAACTGAACTACCAGACCGTTGCGTTAATGCGAGTGCAAATATACACTGCATTTTCAATATCGCAAATATTTTATGCTGTTTTTTGAAAAATAATTTGCTCTTAAAATTTTCCTCGCGCTACAATGTACGTTGTTAGGATCTTATCAAATGCTTCACCAATATCGACCTCCACATATTTTATTTGATATTGCGCACATTTAATCCGCAATTCATCAAAATACGCTTTTACAGCATCTACATAAGCCTCTTTAATCGTGTCAGGATACAAATTGATATGATCACCGGTTTCGACATCTACAAAACGTTTGGGCATGTTTTCAAAATCAAAAGTCAGTTCGCGTTGTTTATCAAAAACATGAAACAAAACCACTTCATGTTTATTATACTTTAAATGCCGAAGCGCCTCAAATAATTTATCCCGATCAGTATTGCTTTGGAACATATCGGTAAAAAAGAAAATCAGCGACCGTCGATGGATTTTTTCAACAATTTGATGCAAAAACGTATAAGTTTCTGTCTTTTTGCCGATTGGTTTTGAGAGCACCGTCTTACTCAATTCGCCGAGCAACATTTGATGATGGCGCTCGCCTCCTTTTTCGGGCGCATAAAAATCATAACTATCACTATAAATACTCATGCCAACAGCATCGCGCTGCCTTTTAAGCATGTGCATCAAACTTGCCGAAGCCAAAGCAGAAAATGCAATTTTGTTTAAATGATCAATTGAAAATTCCTTCATCTGAGGATAGTGCATGGAACTGCTGTTATCGATAATAATATGGCAACGCAAATTGGTTTCCTCATCATATTGCTTGGTAAAAAGCTTATCGGTTTTGGCATACAGTTTCCAGTCAATATGCTTTGTACTCTCACCTTGATTGTAGATTTTATGTTCGGCAAACTCAGCAGAAAACCCATGAAACGGACTCTTATGAATACCAGCAATAAAACCTTCAACCACTTGTTTTGCCAAGAGTTCTAGATTTTTAAATCCTCCGGTTTTATTGAATTCTTGTTGTAAATTCATGATTTCCACCTAGCCTCTCCGAGAGGGAGGACTGTTTTATAAATAATTAAGTCTAATCCCTCCTTTGGGATAGGACAATTTACACAATAACCTTATCAACAATTCCATAAGCGACAGATTCATCGGCCCCCATCCAATGGTCGCGATTAAAATCTTTCATTATTTTCTCAAAGGTTTGCCCACAGTTTTCCGCCAACAAACGCGCACTCAATTCTTTGGTTTTTACAATTTCTTGAGCAGTTATTTCAATATCACTTGCTGGTCCACGAGCTCCGCCACTTGGCTGGTGAATCATCACTCGTGCATGAGGTTGAATGAATCTTTTTCCTTTTGTACCTGCCGACAATAAAATCGATCCCATGGAAGCTGCAAAACCTGTACAAATGGTAGATACGTCACTCTTCAAGGATTTTATGCAATCGTAAATTGCAAATCCGGATGTGACATATCCGCCAGGACTGTTAATATACAAATGAATATCCTTGGTTTCCAAAGCATCCAAATACATTAACCTATCAATAACATGTTTGGCCGATTTATCATCTACTTGTCCCCAAAGGAACACTTTACGCTCTTCTATCAATTTGCGATCAATCGCATCTTGTATTTTTACTTTATCACTCATTTTATAAATTTTAGTCTAAAATAAAAAAAGGTTTACCATTACAGCAAACCTTTTATCATTTTATCTGAATATTCAATTTTAACAATCACAGATAATACATCACATTTCAATTTATTCTATTCTATAGAAATATAAATCGAGATGTTCAGTTAACGACTATAAAAGTGCGTCAATAGCATCGGTATATGCTTTTTTTGGAGCTACACCAACCTGTCTTCCAACAACTTCACCGTTTTGAAACACCAAAACCGTAGGAATGTTACGCACGCCATATTTACCAGCAAACTCCTGATTTGCATCAACGTCCACTTTCCCCACTACGGCTTTGCCATCATACTCTTCGCTAATTTGATCTATGATTGGACCAACCATTCTACAAGGTCCGCACCAAGCGGCCCAAAAATCTACCACAACCGGCTTATCACTTTTCAAAACCGTTTCTTCAAAATTCGCATCTGTTATTTCTAATGCCATATCTATTTTACTTTAATTGTTTCACATTTGATTAATAGCACAAAATTAACCAAAAAATCCGCTAATTCTTGTAGGCTTAACATTTGTTTTGGTTATAGCTGGATTGGTGATAGTTATGACCTCTATTTAAGAACATAAACCAGCATTATGCTTGTTTTATTGATCTATTAAAAAATTGCATAAAAAGCAGCTTTTCTACCTAATTCAATTTATAAAACACATCTAGGTGATTCAATTCGTCCAATAACTCTTGTGAAATCCTCACTTTTTGATGCCTACTGGGCATATGAAGTTTCATTTTTTCTGCATGGTCATAAACTAAAAAATTTAACGACTGATTACCTTCGTGCATTTTTAAAACATCAGAAATTCCCTTAATTTTAGTTTCATTTAAATCAGTTATTTCCAATTGAATGGAAAGCTTTTTGGCATAAGTTTCCATGACATCATGCAGAAGCTGAAAACTTGTAAATTGGAGTCGAGGCTCACTTTTCTTTTGCGTTTCCTTATTGATCCATCCTTCTTTGACATAGACCTTAATATAGACGAATGAACTTTGAACCAAAAAGTGCCTGAACTTTAAATATTCTTCTCCAAAAATGCGAAATTCAAAATTATCATTATAATCTTCGACGGTAAACATCGCCCAACCTTTTCCTTGTTTGCTGACACGATGTTGCACATCGGTAACCACACCACCAAAAGTCAATTCTCTATTTACATAAGGTTCCAAATCATTGAACATCGCTAAAGTGGCATTACAAAAAGTTTTCATTTCTATCTTAAAATCGTCGAGCGGATGACCTGAAATATAAATCCCGACCACTTCGCGCTCTTTGGCCAATTTCTCCATAGTACCCCATTCTTCACAAGGCGGAATGGAAGGTTCAGCAATTTGAACCTCACTTAAATCGCCAAACAAGCTTACTTGCGATGAGTTTTCATTCTCTTGATGCTTATTTCCATAGCGGATTGCTTTTTCCAAAAAAATAATACCATCACCTTCATCTTTAAAATACTGAGCGCGATGCGTATTGGTAAAACAATCAAAACCTCCGGCCAATGCCAGATTTTCAATGGCTTTTTTATTGGCCGCCCTTAAATCAATTCGTTTGGCAAAATCAAAAATCGACTTAAAAGGACCATCTTTTCTACGATTTTCAACAATAGTAAGCACGGCATTATGCCCAACACCTTTAATAGCACCCATTCCAAAGCGAACCGCATTATCCTTATTTACCGAAAACTTATAAAACGATTCATTGACGTCTGGCCCAAGCACATTCAGCTTCATACGCTTACATTCTTCCATAAAGAAAGTCACTTGTTTGATATCGTTCATATTGTTACTTAACACCGCTGCCATATATTCGGCTGGATAATGTGCTTTTAAATAGGCTGTTTGATAGGCAATCCAAGCATAACAGGTAGAATGCGACTTGTTAAAAGCATAACTTGCAAAAGCCTCCCAGTCCTTCCATATCTTTTCCAATTTTTTGGCATCATGACCATTGGCTTCGGCTTGCGCAATAAACTTTGGCTTCATTTTATCCAAAACTGCGATTTGCTTTTTACCCATCGCCTTACGCAAAACGTCAGCTTCACCTTTGGTAAAATCAGCAAGTTTTTGTGAAAGCAACATCACCTGTTCTTGATAAACGGTAATTCCGTAGGTTTCCTTCAAATACTCCTCCATGGCCGGAAGATCATATTCAATTTCTTCTTCACCATGTTTACGTCGGGTGAAACTCGGAATATACTCCATCGGTCCAGGACGGTACAAAGCGTTCATCGCAATTAAATCTTCAAAAACAGTTGGCTTCAATTCTTTAAGATGCTTTTGCATCCCAGGGGATTCATACTGAAACACGCCCACTGTTTCACCACGCTGAAAGAGTTCGTAAGTAAGCGTATCATCCAAAGGAAAAGTATCTGGATCGAGCAAAATACCATGTTTGGCCTTTACAATTTTAACCGTGTCCTTAATTAGGGTTAAGGTTTTTAACCCCAGGAAATCCATTTTCAATAAGCCGGCATCTTCAACAACAGAGTTATCAAATTGGGTCACATACAATTCAGAATCCTTAGCGGTTGCTACAGGCACAAACTTGGTAATATCGTCGGGCGTAATAATAACACCACATGCATGAATACCTGTATTTCTAACAGATCCTTCAAGTGTTCTTGCCAAATTAATAGTTTCAGCTTCCAAGTCATTACCCTCTGCAAGATTAAGCAACTCGTTGACCTTTTCAAGGTCTTCCGCTCGAAATACTTTGCTGAGCTGCTTCTCATCATAACCGAAAATCTTGCCCAATTTGGACATGGTTGGGATAAGTTTTGAGATGCGATCCGCATCAAAAAGAGGTAAATCTAAAACTCTTGCCGTATCTCTGATGGACGATTTTGCAGCCATCGTTCCGTAAGTAATAATTTGCGCCACCTGATTATTACCATATTTTTTGATGACATAATCCATGACACTGCTTCGGCCTTCATCATCAAAATCAATATCAATATCGGGCATACTAATACGATCGGGATTTAGAAAACGCTCAAAAAGCAAATTGTATTTTAAAGGATCGATATTGGTGATTTTCAAACAATAAGCCACAACCGAACCGGCTGCCGAACCACGGCCAGGACCAACAGAAACACCCATATTACGCGCTTCCCTAATAAAGTCTTCAACAATCAAAAAATACCCAGGATAGCCAGTATTTTCAATAACACCCAACTCAAAATCGATACGCTCTTTTATTTCATCGGTGATTTCGACATATCGTTTTTTGGCACCTTCATAAGACAAATGGCGTAAATAAGCATTTTCCCCACGCTTACCATGATCTATAAGATCTTGTTCGTGTTTAAACTCCTCGGGAATATCAAACGCAGGCAACAATACATCCCTTTGTAAATCAAAGACCTCTATTTTATCGACAATTTCCTGAATATTAAAAATAGCCTCAGGAATATCCTTGAAAAGATGTTTCATCTCGTCGGCTGACTTGAAATAATATTCTTGATTAGGAAACCCAAAACGATAACCTCTACCACGACCTATTGGTGTCGATTGCTTTTCGCCATCTTTTACACACAATAAAATGTCATGTGCATTGGCATCTTCCTTTTTAACATAATAGGTATTATTGGTGGCCACCATTTTAATATTGTGCTTTTTAGAAAAATCAACCAATACGGTATTGACTCGATTTTCATCTTCCTGATTATGGCGCATCAATTCGATATAAAGATCATCACCAAACTCATCTTTCCACCAAAGCAAAGCTTCCTCGGCTTGGTTTTCGCCAATGTTCAAGATTTTATTTGGGACTTCGCCATAAAGATTTCCAGTTAAAACAATAAGATCTTCTTTGTATTGTTGAATCAGGTTTTTATCAATTCTTGGCAGATAATAAAAGCCATCCACAAAACCGTGTGAAGATAATTTTGATAAATTATGATAGCCATTTTTGTTCTTGGCCAGCAGCACTATTTGATAACCATTATCCTTTCTGGTTTTATCTTTGTGATCTTCACATACAAAAAACTCACATCCCAAAATAGGCTTGATCATTTTTTCAGTAAACATTTCACCAGCAGTTTCTGCGGCTTTACGTCTGGCTTCAACACCTCTATTATGATTTCCAACGGCACGTACAAAATGAAAAGCCCCCATCATATTGGCGTGATCAGTGAGCGCTACGGCCGACATGTTTTCTGCAGCAGCGGCAGCAACCAATTCTGGAATACCAATAGTAGATTGCAAGACAGAAAATTGCGAGTGGTTGTGCAAATGAACAAATTCGGCATTCTTAAGATCTTCGATATTTTGTGCAAGCTCTCCCTTTGACGGGCCTTCCATATCTTGAGCTTTCTGGAGTTGCTTTTTGATCCGTGCACTTTCAGCCTGAAGATTAATGTGTTTTAGCCCAATAAGCTGAATGGTTGTAGGATTGGCTTTTTTGAAATTCTCAAAATAATCAGCCGGCACATCCAGTTCCTCAACCGTGTATTCTTCACGTCGCACGAGTTCTAAAAAACAGCGTGTAGTTGCCTCTACATCGGCCACCGCATTGTGCGCCTCTGCAAAAGGAACCTTAAAAAGAAACTCGTGCAATTCTGTTAAGGTCGGCAATTTGAATCGGCCATAACGTCCACCTGGAAGTTGGCACAAATTGGCCGTATGTTCCGTACAAGTATCCAAAACCGGAAGTTCTTGTAAAATATTAGCCACATCATGACGGTGAAATTCAGCCCCCATAATATTCAAGTCAAAACCAACATTCTGTCCTACAACAAATTTGGTCTTAGCCAGCGCAGTATTAAACTTCTCTAATACTTCGGTCAATGGCACTCCTTCTTGTTGGGCAAGCTCCGTCGAAATACCATGTATCTTTTCAGCATCGTAAGGAATATTAAATCCGTCAGGCTGTACCAAATAATCCTGATGCTCAATAATATTTCCCATATCATCATGCAATTGCCAAGCTATTTGTACACATCGTGGCCAGTTATCTGTGTCGGTGATGGGCGCATCCCAACGTTTTGGCAACCCTGTGGTTTCGGTATCAAATATTAAATACATGCGTCTAAAAATTGTGTTTTGTTAATGCTTTTTTTGCTCTTCTTATATTTTCCTAATGACTATTCCCCAAGAAGTTTCGGATTTCAAAAAGCCTGTTAAGAAACTCAGCACTTCTTTGGCTAAGCACCATTGAACTGAGTATCAGACTAATGAAATTTGATTTTTTTAACGGGAAAAGTTCTTAAAATTACACATAAATTACCTTTTACTAAAGTAAAGTTATAAACATAAATGAAGGTTCAAAAACAGTAACATTTAGGTTGTCAAAAACTGCAATTTAATTGATGTTTATTTCTAATAAATTATCACTCAATAAAATAATTATATTATCTTTGCACCCTTATTAATAATAGAGGTCGCGAACCTCACTAATTAATTTTTTATGTCAGTTAAAATTAGATTACAAAGACGCGGAAAAAAAGGAAAACCTTTTTTCTGGATTATTGCGGCCGATTCACGGTCAAAAAGAGATGGTAAATACCTAGAAAAAATTGGTGCTTACAATCCAACTACCAATCCTGCAACTATTGAATTAGACGTAGATATGGCAGTAAAATGGTTGCAAAATGGTGCGCAACCTACCGATACGGCAAAAGCAATTTTGTCTTACAAAGGTGCCTTATTGAAAAATCACCTTGCCGGTGGTGTTAGAAAAGGTGCTTTAACTGAAGAACAAGCCGAAGCTAAATTCGCTGCTTGGTTGGAAGAAAAAGAAAACAAAGTTGACGCCAAAAAAGAAAGCTTGGTCAAAGCTAAAGCCGATGCTAAAGCTCAGGCTCAAGAAGCTGAAAAAGAAACCAATGCAAAACGTGAAGCAGAAGCAGCACAGGCAATTGCCGAAGCTGAAGCTGCTGAGGCTGCTGCAAACGCACCTGCGGAAGAAGCTACTGATGCTCCTGCAGAAGATGCAGAAACAAAAACAGAAGAATAAAGAATTTATTTTTTATACTTTTAAACTCCGATATGACCTATCGGAGTTTTTTATTCAATGATGTATTCTACGACGATAAAATACCGCATTGCAAAATCGATCTTATTCCGGGATGCTGTTGCATTCGTTTAATAAAGCTTAAAGAAATAAATACATGCTAAAAGAAGAATGTTTCTACGTTGGTAAAATTGTAAAAAAATACAGTTTTAAAGGAGAATTGTTAGTCAAGCTAGATTCCGATGATCCAGAAATCTACGAAGACATGGATTCAGTATTTGTTGAACTGCGCAATAATTTAGTGCCATTTTTTATTGAATCGTCACAGCTCCACAAATCAGAATTACTACGGATAAAATTTGAAGACGTGGACACCGAACAGGATGCCGACGCGCTTATAAAATGCGATTTATACCTTCCGTTAGAATTTTTACCAAAACTTGATGATGATAAATTTTACTTTCATGAAATTATCGGATTTACTGTTGAAGATGTGAATTTTGGAACGGTCGGTATTGTAAAATCGGTTAATGACACCACTTCACAAGCTCTTTTTGAAATTGATCGTGATGGCATCGAAATCCTAATCCCAATGAATGATGCTTTCATTAAAAAAGTAGATAAAGAAAATCAACTCATCGTGGTGGATACGCCAGAAGGACTTATTGATCTTTACTTATAATCCCTTCCAAATCCTTATCTAAGAGAAAGACTTTCGTTCTAATGGAAAAATTGTTTAAATTCAAAGAATTTGCCATCAACCAGGACCGATGTGCTATGAAAATCGGCACCGATTCAGTGTTGCTTGGCGCTTGGACTTCTATCGATGACCATCCCTATTCCATTTTAGACATTGGTGCGGGCACTGGTATTTTAGCATTAATGTTGGCGCAGCGAAGTCAATCTGTTCCGATGGCTGCCGAAATTATTGATGCTATTGAAATTGATGACGCTGCATACGAACAATGTGTTGAAAATTTTGAGAGCTCACCGTGGAGTGATCGGCTTTTTTGCTATCATGCTGCTTTAGATGAATTTGTCAAAGAATTTCTGGAGGATGACATGGAAGATATGACAACATACGATCTGATTATTTCCAATCCGCCATTTTATTCGGACACTTACAAAAGTAGCGACAACCAACGCGATCTTGCTCGTTTTGTTGATGCCATGCCGTTTCGGCAACTGCTTGAAAGTGTTTCTAAATTACTTTCATCTGAAGGACAATTTTCGGTGGTCATTCCATTTTCCGAAGAAAAAGAATTTATCGTTTTGGCCACAAAAGAGCATCTTTATCCCAACCGGATCTTAAGAGTTCAAGGTACACCTCAATCGGAAATCAAACGCAGTTTCATCCAATTCTCCTTTAAAGAAACAACTGTAAACACCGAACACCTCATCATCGAAACTGCCAGACATCACTATACTGAAGATTATATCGCATTAACCAAAGATTTCTATCTCAAAATGTAGTTTTAAATTGTCAACTGATACCGATTTTGCTATTTTTGTGTTTCAATCTAAAATTTTCTAAAAATGAAGCCAGACTTGTTTCAAGCACCAGATTATTACAATATTGATGAATTGCTGAATGACGAACATCGCCTAGTGCGTGATGCTGCAAGAGAATGGGTAAAACGCGAAGTCTCACCTATTATTGAAGACTATGCCCAAAAAGCGGAATTTCCTAAACAAATCATCAATGGCCTTGCTGAAATTGGTGCTTTTGGCCCGTACATTCCGGTGGAATATGGCGGTGCCGGTTTGGACCAAATTTCTTATGGTTTAATCATGCAAGAAATTGAGCGTGGCGATTCTGGCGTTAGAAGTACAGCTTCTGTGCAATCGTCATTAGTAATGTATCCTATTTGGAAATATGGAAACGAAGCACAACGCAATAAATATTTGCCAAAATTGGCAAGTGGCGAATGGATGGGAAGTTTTGGACTTACCGAGCCTGATTACGGCAGTGATCCGGGAGGGATGGTGACCAACTTTAAAGATATGGGCGACCATTATCTTTTAAACGGTGCCAAAATGTGGATTTCTAATGCGCCTTTTTGTGATATTGCTGTAGTTTGGGCTAAAAACGAAGAAGGTCGTATCCATGGATTAATTGTTGAGCGTGGCATGGAAGGTTTTTCTACGCCTGAAACTTTTAACAAATGGTCATTGAGAGCCTCGGCAACAGGAGAACTTATTTTTGATAATGTCAAAGTTCCAAAAGAAAACTTATTGCCTAATAAATCTGGATTGGGCGCACCTCTAGGTTGCTTGGATTCGGCGCGTTATGGCATTGCTTGGGGCGCTATTGGTGCTGCAATGGATTGCTATGACACCGCATTGCGTTACAGCAAAGAGCGTATGCAGTTTGGAAAACCTATTGGACAGTTCCAATTACAACAAAAGAAACTGGCCGAGATGATTACCGAAATTACCAAAGCACAATTACTGACTTGGCGCTTGGGTGTTTTGAGAGAAAACGGAACGGCAACCTCTGCACAAATATCAATGGCTAAACGTAATAATGTGGATATGGCCATTACCATTGCCCGTGAAGCACGCCAGATGCTAGGTGGCATGGGAATTACTGGAGAATACAGCATTATGCGCCACTCCATGAACCTCGAAAGCGTGATCACTTATGAAGGTACACACGATATCCATTTATTGATTACAGGATTGGATATTACAGGATTGAACGCCTTTAAATAGTGAATTCCTGCGGAGGCAGGAATCTCGTAAATAAGTTGAACACCTATCTTAAAACATAAAAAATGCTTCTTTAACGAGAGGCATTTTTTGTTCTATTGAAAAAAATCATCAAAAACTAACTGATCGAAACTATGGATTGACTTATGAAATTGTGAAGAAGGTCAAAAGTGGTAATTAGGTACAAAAATCTAAACTCATTATAAAAAACCGATTTTAAAGATCGGTTTTAAAGATCGGTTTTTATACTTAGAGGCTTATTGGAAATACATGACTAAGTGAAATAAATCAAGTGATTCCTGCTTTCGCAGGAATTTTATTAAGACTCAGGAGCCAACTCTACCTCCAGACCTTCCAAATCCAAGGTAATCGGAATTTGGCAACTCAATCTGGAATTGTCTTTAACATAAAAAGCTTCGGATAACATAGCTTCTTCATCGTCTTGCATTTCCGGAAGTTCAATATCGTTGACCACGTAACATTGGCAAGAGGCACACATGGCCATTCCGCCACATATACCAACAGTGCCTTCAGGAGCCAGTTCATAACTTCTAATGACTTCCATGAGATTCATGGCCATATCAGTAGGCGCAGCAACCTCGTGGGTTACACCCTCTCTATCCGTTATTTTTATTTTTACGTCTTGTTCCATCTTCACTTCCCACAACAGTGGAATGCTATTTTTTATTTGACAGGTTTAAAAACCTGAAAAGTTTAGTTTATATTATCTTCCAATAAATCTTTTTCTTTTTGGACAAATGTCCGAAAGCCAAAGAGGCTATTAATCTATGGCTTTTACCACTTGTTTTGGCGCTTCTTTTCGGGTGCCGTCAAAACCATCAACTCCCGCAACGGTCGTATATTTTAAGACATAACGCTTGCCAGGATTAAGAATTTGATAAGCCGCTTGACACATCAATGTAGCTTCATGAAAACCACATAAAATAAGTTTTAATTTGCCTGGATAGGTATTAATATCGCCTATGGCAAAAATGCCTGGAATGTTGGTTTGGTAATCCAAAGCATTATTGACGACGATCGCATTTTTATCGATTTCCAATCCCCATTTAGCAATTGGTCCCAATTTAGGCGATAACCCAAATAAAGGAATAAAATGATCGCATTCAATCTCAAATTCCTTTTCAATATTTAAAGATTGTGACACGACTACAGCTTCTACCTTATAATCACCAACAACATTAATTACTTCTGCAGGCGTTATCAGATTAATTTTGCCTTCGTTTTTTAGCTCTTGCACTTTATCAACCGAATCTAGGGCCCCTCTAAACTCATTGCGTCTATGGATCAAGGTGACTTCCGAGGCCACATCTGAAAGGAAAATAGCCCAATCCAGAGCAGAGTCTCCACCACCAGAAATGACCACACGTTTGTTTCTATAAATTTCTGGATCTTTTATAAAGTACTCAACGCCTTTATCTTCAAAGGAAGCAATATTCGGAATCAATGGTTTACGTGGCTCAAAACTACCCAAACCGCCAGCAATAGCGACCACAGGAGCTTGATGCTTGGTACCTTTATTTGTCGTTACAATAAAGGTTCCGTCGTCTTGCTTTTCAATGGTATCCGCGCGTTCTCCCAATGTAAATCCAGGTTCAAACTGTTTACACTGTTCTAAGAGATTATCGGTCAAATCTCCCGCTAATATTTCAGGGAAACCAGGAATATCGTAAATGGGTTTTTTAGGATATAATTCAGCACATTGGCCGCCCGGCTGTGGTAATGCATCAATAAGATGGCATTTCATTTTTAATAATCCGGCTTCGAACACAGCAAAAAGTCCTGTGGGTCCTGCGCCAATGATTAGGATATCGGTTTTAATCATATATAAGGCCACATAAAGTGGGAAATCATTTTATTCAACTTCGTTTAAAAAAGGTAAAAATCCGAATAAAGAAACTTCTATTTTATGACCTTCATCATATAATAAGAATTTAGAATATCATTTTGGTCGTAAATGAAGAAGCTTCGTCCATTTCAAAAATCAAGGCTCGACATTGATAACATGCTCAATTTGAGGTGCATATTTTTTAATAGTCATTTCAACACCAGATTTTAAGGTCATTTGATTCACGGAACATCCTACACAAGCACCTTCCAATTGCACTTTAACCAATTTGTCATCTTCTATGGACAGCAATACAATATCGCCACCATCACTTTGAAGGAACGGACGGATTTCATCGAGTGCCTTTTCAACATTTAATCTAAGTTCTTCGCTTGTCATGCTTTTTTATTAAGGTGTTTAAAATACCTTTTCTAAGTATTTTTATTTTATTTTTTAACTGCTGAACAACCAGCCATTGTCGTAATTTTGATGGCCTCGGTAGGAGGTAAATCGTCATTACGTCTTACCACTTCCTGAACTACATTTTGTGTCAAGACCTCAAAAGCTTGTTCTAATGGCGTTCCTGTTTGCAATGCAGCAGGTCTTCCCACATCACCAGCTTCTCGGATACTTTGCACCAAAGGAAGCTCTCCCAAAAACGGAACACCCAATTTGGAGGCCAAGTTCTTAGCACCTTCCTGACCAAAAATATAGTACTTATTATTTGGCAATTCGGCAGGTGTAAAATAAGCCATATTCTCAATAATTCCTAATACCGGAACATTAATACTTTCTTGTTGGAACATAGCCACTCCTTTTTTAGCATCTGCCAACGCTACATTTTGAGGGGTGCTGACAATAACGGCACCAGTTATAGGCAAAGCCTGCATGATGCTCAAGTGAATATCACCAGTTCCTGGAGGCAAATCGATGAGCATAAAATCTAATTCGCCCCAATGTGCATCAAAAATCATTTGGTTCAATGCTTTTGCTGCCATTGGTCCACGCCATACAACAGCTTGGTCGGGTTGGGTAAAAAATCCAATGGATAATATTTTTACGCCGTAGCTTTCTACAGGTTCCATTTTGGATTTTCCATCGATGGTAATGGATCTTGGTCGGCCATACTCAACATCAAACATAATTGGCGCAGAGGGTCCGTAAATATCCGCATCAAGAAGTCCTACTTTAAATCCCATTTTAGCTAAAGTAACGGCTAAGTTTGAAGTTACGGTAGATTTCCCAACACCACCTTTTCCTGAAGCTATAGCAACAATATTCTTTATTCCGGGAATGGCTTTTCCTTTTATCGTATTGGTAGGCGCAGCCTTTGCCGGCGCATCTACTTTGACATTAACCGTAACTTTAGCTTTTTCGTAAACTTGGTCATGGATAACTTTCATGATCTCTACTTCGGTTTTCTTTTTAGCTTGAAGCGTTGGATTATTTATCGTAATGTCCACAATAACTTCGTCGGCAAAAGTGACCACGTTTTTAACTGCGCCACTTTCAATCATATTTTGGCCTTCGCCCGGAGCAGAAATACTTTCCAGTGCTTTAAGGATGTCTTGTTTATTTAATTTCATTGGTTTGAGATACTAAAAGTCTAAAATAATAAAGCAATAAAATTGCTCTTTAATTATTTCAGCCTTATTTAATTAAGAATCATTCTAAAGTGCAAATATAATTAATATAGATGGAAGAAGGAAGTTAGAAGCTTGAAGTTTTTATGATAAGAATGACTTGTCTAATTACTGTAATCGGAATGATAAATTATAATTGCTCGGCCCTCAAAATTTTGATACCAATTGTTGACGTCAGGATGTTTAAATCTGAAGTTTAGCGGTCAAAGCTCCTCACCTGGATCCCAAAACACCTTGTCAAAATCCTGAACTTGATTGTCCTTTACTTCGATACCCTCACTTTCCAGAAGTTGCTGCATTAAATTAGTGCCTTCAAAATGAAATTTACCGGTAAGCAAACCTTTTCTATTGACCACACGATGTGCCGGAACATTTTTGGAAACACTGCCAATCAAAGCATAACCCACCATCCTTGCACTTTTTGCAGCACCTAAAAATCTTGCAATAGCCCCATAACTAGTTACCCGACCAAATGGAATTTGTCGCGCCACTTCATATACTTTCTCATAAAAGTTAAGACTTTCTGGCTTCATAATTCCTTAATAATATTGACCAATGTGACAATCGCAATAATTCCAGTGATGGACCCTATGATGTAATTCATGTTTTTCTGTGATGTCATGTTCTCGTTTTTGATCTTGTCAAAAAAGAAGATATACACATACAACATTACAAAAGTACCTGTTACTGCACCAAACACATACGAAATGATCATGGATGGATTAAATTCCAACCACCCAAAAGACGCCAAAGTAACCGTCATATACGCCTGGTACGGAATAGGAAAAACGTTGATGGCAGATAAAAACATACCATGAAAAAAGCGGCTGTGTTTGCTTCTCGATTGAGGCTCAACTTCGGTTTTGGAAGTTGATTTTGCAATAGCCAGATAATACACTGTAATCAACACAAAAATAACAAACGCCACACGTTGCAGCACATCAACAATATCTTGATGATGTGTTAAATATCTGGCAAACATGGCTGCAATATAAGTTTGAAAAAAGACAACCACACAAACGCCAATCGAAAACATAATGCCTCTAACGTGGCCTTCCTTGAGGCTTATTTTGGCCGCCGTCATATTCAATAAACCCGGTGGAATGACCCCAACAAACGCAATGAGCATTCCTATAATAAATATGACAGTAAGGTTCAAGATTATTTAATTTTAAATCTAATATAAGTAATTGCTTTGTTTTTCTCCAGATATTGCCCTTCATAATAGGTCTGGATTTCTGTTACCTCCTTTGGACTTCCTTCTTGACGGTAAACATCATGATTCGCATAAAGCACATCGTGCCCAAGGCCGTGCAACAATCCTAAGGTATAACCATGCATAAACTCACTATCGGTTTTTAAATGGATAAGACCTTCCGGTTTAAGAATGGCTTTATAGCGCTCCAAAAATGCAGCATTCGTCATACGATGTTTGGTACGCTTATATTTTATTTGCGGATCAGGAAAAGTGATCCAAATTTCATCCACTTCATTGCTGGCAAATGCATATTCAATAAGTTCAATTTGTGTTCGTAAAAAAGCAACATTCGCCATTTTGTCTTCCGTTGCTGTTTTTGCACCTCGCCAAAAACGCGCACCTTTGATATCAATTCCTATAAAATTTTTATTTGGAAATCGTTTCGCCAAACCAAGTGTATATTCACCACGTCCACAACCCAATTCCAATACCAATGGATTCTCATTTTTAAAAACCTTATCATTCCAATTCCCCTTAATATCAAAATCTTCATTGATCAATTCATCGCGCGTTGGCTGATACACGTTTGAAAAAGTCTCGTTTTCCCTAAATCTTCTGAGTTTGTTTTTACTTCCCACTTATCTTTATATTTCTGATTTTATTGATTAAATTTTAAACTTCAATCTCTATTTCTTGAATTGCATTTTAAATTTAACAAGTTGCAAAATTAAGGAAATATATGGAAGTGATTATATCGTTATCTTTGAATGTTTCGGGAACTTGCAATCGTCTTATGAATTTGGTTAAAACATCTAAAAAAACAACTTTTTTAATCGCATCCTAAACCTTCAGATTATTAACATTTCTAAAATAAAAACTGTTGCCCCAAAAAATGAAATGAAAAAAAAGATATTAATAGCACCTTTAAATTGGGGATTGGGCCACGCCACACGATGCATCCCAATTATCAACGCTTTGTTACAACACAACTTCATTCCTATAATCGCGAGCGATGGCGCTGCTTTAGCTCTTTTAAGAAAGGAATTTCCCAAATTACAAACTATCGAATTACCCACTTATGATATCAGATATTCGACAAAAGGTTATTTCTTAAAGCTTAAGCTTTTTCTTAATGCTCCAAGGATCATAAAAGCTATAAAATCTGAGCATAAGATGACCGAGCAAATTGTAAAAACACATCAAATCGATGGCATTATTTCAGATAACAGATTTGGAGCTTTCCATAAAAGTGTCCCTTCAATTTTTATCACGCACCAAATTAAAGTTTTGAGTGGAAATACGACTTGGCTAAGCACAAAACTACATGAAAAGTATATTATGAAGTTTAATGAGTGTTGGGTTCCAGACACGTCTGCATCAACCAATTTAACTGGAAAAATGGGACATGTTAATCAAAGTAAACTTACCGTTAAATACATTGGTCCACTAAGCCGATTTCAAAAAACCTCAGCTTCTATGCAATATGACGTCATGGTTTTGTTATCCGGACCAGAGCCACAACGAACTATTTTAGAAAAAAAATTACTTTTGGAATTTAAAAGCTTCAGCGGAAAAGTACTTTTTGTAAAAGGGATTATTGAACCAGAGGAAAAAATAATTACCATTGGAAATCTGACGATCTATAATTTTATGACCAGTGAATTGTTGGAAAAATCTCTAAACGCAAGCCAATTGATTGTTGCGCGTCCTGGATATACCACTCTGATGGATTTAGCAAAACTAGGGAAAAAGGCGTTTTTTATTCCGACACCTGGCCAATTTGAGCAAATCTATTTAGCAAAGAGGATGTCCGAAAAAAAATTAGCGCCAAGTTGTCATCAAGAAGATTTTACTTTAGAAAAACTATTGGACACTTCATATTATAACGGTTTGAACACCATTGAATATCAGGCTGATTTTGGAAAACTATTTCAACTTTTCGAGCGTGAATGAAAACTCACTTCCTACACTTAATTCACTCTCAACATACATTCTTTCATCGTGCGCTTCAATAATATGCTTTACAATGGACAAACCTAATCCAGAACCACCTTCTTTGCGCGAACCACTTCTGTCCACTCTATAAAAACGTTCAAAAAGTCGTGGAATATTGGCTTTTGCGATGCCTTCGCCATTATCCGTCACACGAACAATCACTTTGTTCTTTATTAAATTTTCGATACTAATTTCGGTAGTACCTTTAATCCTCCCATATTTGATAGAATTTACAACAAGATTGGTAAGCACTTGCCTTATGCGCTCTTTATCAGCAGATACCATGATTGGATTTGGATAATTCATATCAAAAGTTAGTGTTATTTTTTTCTTTGCGGCTTTCATTTCCAGCAAATCAAACACACTTTGAACCACTTCGACAATATTAAAAGGTTCGATATCCAAGCTTAAATCCCCACCTTCAAGTTTGGTGATCATATCCAAATCTTGTACAATATAAATGAGTCGCTCAACCCCTTTATTTGCTCTTTCAAGATATTTACCCCTAAATTTTTCATTCTCCATGGCACCATCCAGCAAAGTCAAAATATAACCTTGAACCGTAAACAATGGCGTTTTCAATTCATGAGAAATATTGCCCAAAAACTCTCGTCTATATTCTTCACGAACTTTCAATGTTTCGATTTCTAGTTTTTTATCCCTTGCAAATTGGCCAATTTCTTGGGTAAGAGTGGCCATGTCTGTGGTGATGGGCTGCTTGCGGAATGAAGCCGATTCAAGCAACGTCAAATCATCATAAATACCTTTGACGCGTTGATAAATAAAACGCTCCACACGATATTGGATAATAAAAAATGAAACAGGATAAAAAACCACTAGAAAACCTAGTAAAATCCAGATATTAAATGCATTGGAAAAATATAAAAGTACACATAGAAGTACAAGTAAAAACAGTGTAATGTACAAGGCAGTTTGGGTGGCAAACTTAT